>DATFWC010000275.1:0-2933 GCA_035259885.1 Xanthobacteraceae bacterium | reverse complement strand
GCGCTATCCGGCAGGTGCGGTGGGTTCTGGCGGCGAGGTCGCGTTCACGCTGAAGGCCAAGAAATCCGGCAGTGGTGAACTCGCGCTAAAAAATTGGCGCCAGTGGGAAGGTGACTCTTCCGTCACGCGCCGCTTTCGCGTGCGGCTCAACGTGCAGCCGTAGCCGCGGAGGAGACGACGACGTCGTTGTGATTGTCCAACTCGCACGGCTGGCTGCTCTTGGGAATGCCGTCCCAGGTTGAAAGGCCAACAGAATTTGATTGAATGACACTTTCCAGGGATCAGCAGTGGGAAAATTTGTACGAGCGTCTGGTCGAGGCGCTGGCGGCCTTTGGCAAGGACGGCGCGAGCGGCGAAGCAGCGCTTAAATGAACGCCTGCCGCAGGAGTCAGTCTGCCGGCTTGATGCCCAGGAGCCTTCCCGTCTCGGCTGCTTGCGTGCGCTGCGCGTCGATGGCGCCAGCGAACTCGACGGCCGTACCGAAATTGACGACCTGCCCAGTGGCGGTGAGCCGCGTCACGATGCTCCGGTCGCCCAGCAGGTCCCGCACATCCGCGGCGATTTGATCGGCGGCATCGCGCGGCAGGTTACGCGGCCCGAACATGCCGACAAGGCCCTCGATCGTCAGGTCCGGAAAGCCCGCCTCCGCGGCGGTTGGCACCTCCGGCGCAGCGGCCGCACGTCTGGGCGCCGTGAACGCGAGAAGCTTGAGCTTTCCGGCCTCGACCAACGGCCGCACGATCGCGTAAGCGGCAAGCATGACCTGAATGCGTCCCTCGGCGAGATCGTTCGCGGCCTGCACCGTGTTGCGGTAGGGCACCCGCGTCATGTGCCAGCCGCCCTTTTTCTGAAAGCCCTCGAAGAAGAAATCGAACATTCCGGTGACGGTGGCCCAGTTGAGCCTGCCTGGCTCAGCGCGCGCGGCGGCGAGCAGATCCGCCAGTGAGTTGATCGGCGAGGACGCCGGCACCACGACGGCGACGAGCGTATTGGTCACGCGCGCGATGGGGACAAGCTCGCCCGGATCGTAGGGCAGCTTGTCGTACATCCAGGGATGATGGGTGAAGGACGACGTCGGTGATATGAGCAAGGTGTGGTCGTCCTGCGCCGCCGCAAAGGCGGTGATCGCAACGACGCCGTCGCCGCCGGGTCGGTTTTCGATCACCACCGAGTGGCCCCACTGCGCCGCCAGCCGGTCGCCAAGCAGCCGTGCGGTGATGTCGACTCCAGCACCTGGTCCGAGCGGCACGACGAACTTCACCGGCCGCTGCGGCCACGTCCGAGCCTGCGCCTCGGCCAGTGACGGCATCCAGACCAGGGCGACCGCACAGATGACGATGGTCACGCCCATCCGCAGCATGTTCGGCATGCCATGCATCGCTGCCCCCGTGGTCCCTGACGATAGCACGCGCGCAAGCTGCCGGCGCGCCAGCGGCTCGCCTCGCCGCCGACGCTATTGCGGCGGCTTGTCCTGCCGCACCAGCGACAGCGGCTGGTTGCGCTTGGGGATGCGGTCCCAGGTGGTCGGGTCGTTCTCCTCGAAGCGCCAGATCTCGCCCTTGCCGGACTGCACCACGAGTTGCCCGCGGTCCATGCGCCACGCCACCGGGCCAAAGCGCGTGATCTGCTGGTCGCAGCCGGGCTTGGGCACGACCTTGAAGTTTTCCGCGTCGGCCGCCTCGTTGGCCAGTGTCACGGCGCAGATCGGCTTGCCAGGGTTCGGCCCAGCGCCGCGCACGAACGCCCATTCGCCGAACAGGTCGTCGGCCGGGCGGTCGCGCGAGGCCGCCGCCACCGCGGCGTTCTGCAGGAAGTAGCGCCCCTCGTTGGGCCGAAGGCCCTCGTACATGCCGGCCTCGACCTCGAGCAGTTCCAGCACCTGCTTACCGGCGGCATCGACGAGCTGGAGATTGTCGTTGCGGCCGAACGTCCAGGCCGCGATGCCGCGGATCGCCGGAAAGACGCTTTGGCATTTACTGTCGAGCTCGAGCGGATAGCTGGCGCTCGACGGTCCCAGTTTGAAATTGACGGTGCAGGTGCGGTCGCGGTCGGCGTTGGACAGTTCCCAGGCGCCGACCATGGCCTTGGCGGCGTCGCTCTGTGCCTGTGCGGCAGGGCTGCCAGCCAACGGGCCGAGGGCCGCCAACAGGCCAAGAATGGCCGTCCGGACGACGTGCGGGTCAACCCTCATGGCCCGAAACTAGCACAGGAATCATGGTGAGTTCGTGATGACGTGCCGACGTGGTTAGCGCCGCCCCGACGGCGGCCACGGGGTTTCCGGCACCGGGGTGAGCGGCGGGTTGCCGCCCGCCCAGGCGACGAGGTTGTCGACTACCAGCTGGTCCATGGCCTGCCGCGTGTGCAGCGAGGCCGAGCCGAGATGCGGGAACAGCACCACGTTGTCCATGGCGATCAGCTCGGCCGGCACCTTCGGCTCGTGCGCATAGACGTCGAGACCGGCGGAAAAAATCTTCTTCTCCTGCAGGGCCTTGATCAGCGCCGGCTCGTCGACCAGCGAGCCGCGCGCCATGTTGATGACGATCCCGTCGGGGCCGAGTGCGTCGAGCACGGCGGCGTTGATCATGTTCCTGGTGCCGGGCCCGCCCGGGGCCACCGCCAGGATGACGTCGGCGTCGCGCGCCATGGCGATGAGATTGTCGTAGTAGCGATACGGCACGTCCGGCTGGCGGCTGCGCCCGTGATAGGCCACCGGCACATGCATGGCGTCGAGCCGGCGCGCGATCGCCTTGCCGATGCGCCCGAGCCCGACCATGCCGACGGTGCGGTCGCGTAGCGAGGCGGTGCTGAGCCGGTACTGCTTCTCGGCCGGCCAGCGCCCCGCGCGCAGGAAACGCTCCGCCTGGGGAAACTCGCGCACGGTGGAGAGCAGGAGGCCGATCGCCGTGTCGGCGACCTCCTCGTTGAGCACGTCG
>DATFWC010000274.1:0-5303 GCA_035259885.1 Xanthobacteraceae bacterium | reverse complement strand
GCGCCGCCGGGCGCGAAGCGCTCGCCGCCGATGCGCCGGCGCTGGTGGCCTTCGTGCGGGCGATCGGCCTCAAGGGCGGCGACGTCCAGCGCCTGGTGGTGACCGCGCCCACCGGCGAAAAGCTCGTCGACCACACGACGGCGCCGCTCGACCGCAACAAGGCGCAGTTCATGCTGTTCGCCGGCGCGAAGCGGCCAGCCGGCGGCTTTGCCGGCGGGGCCTACCACGCGACCTACACGGTCCTGCGCGACGGCAAGGCCGTCCTGGAAGAAAGCTTTGCTGTGGACTTGAATGCTCCGTCCCGGTAGGCGGCGAAGCACGGCGAATTGCCATCATAAATGGACAGATCGTACGACGTAGCGATCATCGGCGGCGGGCATAACGGCCTGGTGTGCTCGGCCTATCTGGCCAAGGCGGGCCTGCGCGTCGCGGTGCTGGAGCGGCGTGGCGTCGTCGGTGGCGCGGCGGTCACGGAGGAGTTTTTTCCCGGTTTCCGCAACTCGGTCGCCGCCTACACGGTGTCGCTGCTCAATCCGAAAGTCATCCGCGACCTCGACCTTGCGGCGCATGGGCTGCGCGTGGTGGAGCGGCCGCTGGCCAATTTCTTGCCGCTCGAAGACGGCCGCTATCTCAAGGTGGGGCAGGGGCGGACCTACGACGAAGTGGCAAAATTCTCCCGCCGCGACGCCGAAAGACTGGCCGACTATGACGCGCGGCTGCAGGCGGTCGCCGATGTGCTGCGCGCGCTCGTGCTCAGGACGCCGCCGAACGTGGTCGAGGGCCGGCCGTTTGCCGCGCTGGGCGAACTGATCCGCGCCGGTCGCGCCGCGCAGGCGCTGCGGCGTCTGGGACTGGAGGGCCAGCGCGAGCTTCTGGCCCTGTTCACCGCGTCGGCCGGCGCCTATCTCGACGGCTGGTTCGACAGCGACCCGATCAAGGCGGTTTTCGGCTTCGACGGCGTGGTCGGCAACTATGCCAGCCCCTATGCGGCCGGCTCGGCCTACGTGCTGTTGCACCATTGCTTCGGCGAGGTGAACGGCCGCAAGGGCGCATGGGGCCACGCCATCGGCGGCATGGGGGCGATCACGCAAGCCATGGCGCGCGCCGCCGCCGCGGCCGGCGTCGACATCCGCCTGGCGTCGCCGGTGCGCGAAGTGCTGGTGGAGAACGGTCGCGCCGTCGGCGTCGTGACGGAGGCGGGCGAGGCGATCCGGGCGCGTGCGGTTGTCGCCAACGTGGATCCGAAGCTGCTCTACCTGAAGCTGATCGATCCGGCGGCGGTGCCCAAAACCTTCCGGCAGCGGGTGGAGACCTATCGCTGCGGCTCGGGCACGTTCCGCCTGAACGTGGCGCTGGCCGAACTGCCCGATTTCACCGCGCTGCCCGGGCGGGCACCGGGCGAGCATCACGCCGCCGGTATCATCATCGCGCCGTCGCTCGCCTACATGGAGCAGGCCTATTTCGACGCCCGCGCCAATGGCTGGTCGCGCCGCCCCATCGTGGAACTGGTGATCGCCTCGACCCTGGACGACACCCTGGCACCGCCGGGACGGCACGTCGCCAGCCTGTTCTGCCAGCACGTGGCGCCACAGCTGCCCGACGGGTCGTCGTGGGACGACCATCGCGAGCGCGTGGCCGACCTGATGATCGCCACCGTCGACGCCCATGCCCCCAACTTCGCGCGCGCCGTGCTGGGCCGGCAGGTTTTCTCGCCGCTCGACCTGGAACGGACCTTTGGGCTCACGGCCGGCGACATTTTTCACGGCGCGCTCGACCCGGGGCAGATTTTTTCGGCGCGGCCGATTCTCGGCCATGCCGATTACCGCGGACCGATTGCCGGCCTCTATATGTGCGGCGCCGGCACCCATCCGGGCGGCGGGGTGACCGGGGCTCCCGGCCACAATGCGGCGCGCGAGATCGTCCGCGACTTCAAGCGGGGCAGGGTGGGTCACAGGGCATAAGCTCGGGGAGGTCGGATAGGAACCTTGCGAAGTCTTAATCCTCGTTTGGCCGTGTGCATACGCGAGCACCGCCAGGCGGCGCTGGTGTGCTATAGATTGAACCCAAAGCGGCGCGAGGACTCTAACGGGCAGGTCGGGTACGTGGTAACCCGTGGGTGAATCACCCAAAGCCGTGCACTACGTCTACGTAGCCCGCGCCGTCCACGAGGGGATGGGGATCAATGATAGCTTCCAAGCCGGCGGCGCCAGCCGCTCCAGTGCATCCGGAGCTGGCAGCGGCGCTGCGCGAATGCCGCAGCGCCTTCTGGAGCGTCGCGATCTTCTCGGCGGTGGTCAACATCCTGATGCTGGCCGGACCGCTCTACATGCTGCAGGTCTATGACCGCGTCCTCACCAGCCGCAGTGTGCCGACCCTGATCGCGCTGACTATCCTGCTGGTCGGCGCCTACGCGTTCCAGGCCCTGCTCGATGTGGTCCGCTCGCGCGTCGTGGCGCGCAGCGCGGCGCTGCTCGACCGGCGGCTCGGCGGGCTGGTGCACGACGCCGTGGTGCAGCTGGCGGTGCGCCGCCTGCCGGGCGACGCCCAGCTGCCGGTGCGCGACCTCGACCAGATTCGCACCTTCCTCACCAGCGCCGGGCCGACCGCGATCGTCGACCTGCCGTGGGTCCCGTTCTTCCTCATCATCTGCGCGCTGATCCATCCGTGGCTGGGCGTGACGGCATTGGTCGGCGCCCTGATCCTCATGGGCATGACGTACATGACCGAGCGGGCGAGCCGCGCCCAGCAGCGCGCGCTCATGGCCGACAGCACCGCCCGCGCCGCCATGGTGGAGGCGGACCGCCGCAACAGCGAGAGCGCGGTCGCCATGGGCATGGCGGCGACGCTGGGCCGGCGCTGGGTCGCCGTCAACGAGCGCTACGTTGCCGCCATCGGCCGCTCGAGCGACGTCATCGGCGGCTACGCCAGCGTGTCGAAAGTGCTGCGCCTGCTGCTGCAATCGGCGATGCTCGGCCTCGGCGCGTACCTGGTGATCCGCCAGGAACTGACCTCCGGCGCCATGATCGCCGCGTCCATCATGATGGGGCGGGCGCTGGCGCCGATCGAGACCGCCATTGCCAACTGGCGCGGCTTCATCGGGGCGCGCGACGCCATCCGCCGGCTGTCCAACGTGCTGGGCTGGCTGCCACGCAGCACCGCCACGCATGAGCTGCCGAAACCGAAGCGCAGCCTCGACGTCGCCCTCAGTGTCGCAGCGCCGGGCGGGCAGACGGCGATCCTCACCAACATCCAGTTCCGTCTCGACGCCGGCGAGGTGTGCGGCATCATCGGCCCGAGCGGCTCCGGCAAGACCTCGCTGGCGCGTGCGCTCACCGGCGTGTGGCCGGCCGTCAAGGGCACCGTGCGGCTCGACGGCGCCACGCTCGACCAGTGGGACCCGGAGGAGCGTGGCCGCCACATCGGCTACATCTCGCAGGCGGTGGAACTGTTCGACGGCACGGTGGCGGAAAATATCGCGCGCATGCAGCCGAAGCCCGATTCGGCCGCCGTCCTGGCGGCGGCCCAGCTCGCCGGCGCCCATGACCTGATCGTGCGCCTTCCCGAAGGCTACAACACCCGCATCGGCGAGCACGGCGTCATCCTGTCGGCCGGCCAGCGCCAGCGCGTCGCGCTGGCGCGCGCCCTCTACGGCGAGCCCTTCCTCATCGTGCTCGACGAGCCCAATTCGAATCTCGACGGCGAAGGCGAGGCCGCCCTGCAGAAGGCCATCGCCGAGGCCAAGAAGCGCGGCGCCATCGTCATCATCATTGCGCACCGGCAATCGTCCCTGATCGGATGCGACAAGGCGCTGGTGCTTATGAACGGAACCCAGCAGGCCTTCGGGCCGCGCGACCAGGTGCTGGCCAAGCTGCTGGCGCGCGCGCCGCAGCCGCAGCCGGCGGCGGCCGCCGCCGGCGCGGGCCACGACCGCAATCTGCGCGTGGTCGCTGACGCAGGCAGGAGCGAATCATGAACCCGAGCCCCGTCGATCCGCGACAGGCGATCCGCAAGCTCAATCTCATCGGCTTCGCGGCGGTGGCGCTGCTGGTGGGAGTCATCGGCAGCTGGGCCGCCAGCACGCACATCGCCGGCGCCGTGATCGGCCCCGGCACCGTCATGGTCGAATCGAACGTCAAGAAGGTGCAGCACCCGACCGGCGGCGTCGTCGGGCAGATCTTCGTGCAGGAAGGCAGCGTGGTCGAGGAGGGCCAGATCGTGATCCGGCTCGACGATACGGTCACCCGTTCGACGCTCGGCGTGGTGCGTTCGCAGCTCGATGAACTGACGGCGCGCGAGGCGCGGCTGCTGGCCGAACGCGAGGAAGCCGAGTCCATAACCTTCCCCAAGGAGTTCGTGGCCTACGCGGGGACCGAACGCGGCGTCGCCATCGCCATCGCCGGCGAGGAGAAGCTGTTCGATTCGCGCAAGCGTGGCCGCACCGGCCAGCGCGCGCAGCTGCGCGAGCGCATCACCCAGACCGACGAAGAGATCACCGGACTGGTGGCGCAGCAGAAAGCCAAGGAAAACGAGATCAAGTTCATCAGCGAGGAGCTGGTCGGCGTGTCCCAGCTCTACAAGCAGAACCTCGTCAGCATTCAGCGCTTCATGGCGTTGCAGCGCGACCAGGCGCGGCTCGAGGGCGAGCGCGGCCAGTTCATCGCGGCGATCGCCCGCGCGCGCGCCAAGAACAGCGAGACCGAGCTGCAGATCCTGCAACTCGATCAGGATTTCCGCACCGAGGTGCTCAAGGACCTGCGCGAAGCCCAGGGCAAGATCGCCGAGCTCAAGGAGCGCGTGACGGCGGCGGAGGATCAACTCAAGCGCGTGGATATCCGGGCGCCGCAGAGCGGAATCGTGCACCAGCTCAGCGTGCACACGGTGGGCGGCGTCATCGGCAATGGCGAGACGATCATGCAGATCGTGCCGCAGGCGGACAAGCTCATGGTCGAGGCCAAGATCGCGCCGCAGGACATCGACCAGGTCGCCCTCGGCGCCAAGGCGACGGTCCGCATCATGGCCGGCAACCAGCGCACCATGCCGGACATCGCCAGCCACGTGACCCTGATCGGCGCCGACCTGACCAAGGAGAAGGAGCAGCCGAACCAGGCCTATTACGTGGTTCGCGTCGACGTCCCGGCCGACCAGGTCAGCCGCCTGGATCATCTCAAGCTGGTGCCGGGCATGCCGGCCGAAGTGTTCATCCAGACGCGCGAGCGCACCCCGCTGGAATATCTGCTCAAGCCGCTGCAGGAGCAGGTCGCCCGCACGTTCCGCGAACGTTAAGTTGCTGCGCCGGCCGCGCG
>DATFWC010000273.1:0-2996 GCA_035259885.1 Xanthobacteraceae bacterium | reverse complement strand
GAGCAGCGGGCGCGGCGACGTCACGGCGTGCAGCGCCGCCAGGAAGGCGCGCCCCTTGGTCCACAAGAGTCGCGCCCCGACGGCGACGATCAGACCGTAGCTGACGATCTCGATCCAGCGCACGGCATCGCCCATGGTCTTGGCGGTGGCATTGAGCAGAACGGCGGCCACGCCGACGAGGGCGACCGCCACGAAGGCCTGCAGCAGCGCCGACGCAAAAGACAGGACCACGCCGCGGCGCCAGGTCTCCTCGTTGGCCACCAGGTAGGACGAGATCACCGCCTTGCCGTGGCCGGGACCGGCAGCATGGAACACGCCGTACAGAAACGAGAGCCCGAGCAGCCCCCATACGGCGCTGCCGTCGGCCTTGGCGGCGCGGATGAGGCCGGAGAGGGCGCGGTAGAATTTCGCCTGCTCGGCGAGCAGCCAGCCGACGATGCCGTCGGACGCCGGTGCTGGCGGAGCTGCGGCCGGCGGGCGAGCGACCCCGAACGGAGACCCTTGGGCCAAGGCGACGTCGATGAAGGCCGCCAGGAGGACAAAAGCCGCCAGCACGGCGGCAAGCTTGAAGAGACGCGCGCGCATCGGATGAACCCGTATCAAGGACATGTCACGGCGATCTTGTTGGCGAACTGGGCACCGTAGTCGCTCGACGAGGTCAGCGAGTTGAAGAAGGCCTCGCCGACCTGCTTCCCGCTGGCCGGATCGTTGGGCCGGGCGACGGCGAACTTGCACGTTGCCGGCGCGCCCTTCAGCGCCACCGGATCCTTCTCGGCGAACGTGAAGTCGACGAAATAGGTCGGGTCATAGATGTCGAGCTGCAGGTGTTTTGCCTTCACGGGTGCCTTGAGCGGCAGCATGAAATGCAGCGTCAGCAGGTTGTCCTTGAACTCGAGGTAGTAGTCGACCGGGTCGCCGAACACCGCCTTCTTGCCGTCCACCTTGGCGTTGGTGAAGTAGTCGAAATCCTTGAGCGAGGTGACGTTGACCTCGGCCAGCGGCTTGAGCTCCTCGCGCGTGAACTCGCCCTTCTTCTTGCTCTCCAGCCCCTGAGTGGCAAAGGCCGAGAACATGTCGTCGAACGTCCAGGCCTGCTGCACGCCGGTGACCGATCCGTCGGGGCCGTAGACCACTTCGCTCTTCATCGTGACCCAGACGTGGGGGTGGGCCTGGGCGGCTCCCGCCACCGCGGCGAACAGGCCGGCGAGCAGCACGAGGGCCAGGCAACGAGGACGGCGAGCCATGAAATGATTCCTGCAAAAACCCCAGAAGGTCAGGGCGGAACATAGCACGGAGTTGGGCGGAAGGGAGGCGGGACCCTACACAAACCGCTGATCAACGTTGCCTCAAGCATCGGGGTGAAGATGCAGGGCTGATGCGGTAGACTGCGGCCCGACGGGACCCGGCTCAAGCGGCTCGTCCGGCGCGGGCGCGCCAGAAGCAGCGGCCGGCCCGCATGGGGAGGACGCGCATGAGCCACGATCGGATCGACCGCCGCACATTGCTCGCCGGGGCGGCCGCCCTGGCAACCACCGCCACGGTTCAGGCCCGCGATGCCGGCACCCAGGCCGTGCCGAATTCGTCCGGCACCGACCTGCCGGCGCTCGAGGCCCCGCCCAATGCCTGCGATTGCCACATGCACGTCTACGACGCCGAGCGCTTTCCGCCGTTGCGCCCGGGATCGCGGCTGCAGACGAACGCGCGCGTGACCGACTACGCGCTGCTGCAAAAGCGTCTCGGCACCAGCCGCACCGTAGTGGTCACGCCGGCCGTCTATGTCACGGACAACCGCGTCACGCTCGACGCGGTCGCCCAGCTCGGCCCCGATGCGCGCGGCGTCGCCGTGATTCACCCCACGATCACCGACGCGGAGCTGAAGACGCTGGCCGACGGCGGCATCCGCGGCATCCGCTTCACCCAGTTCGATCCCAATACCGCTACCACCACCATCGACATGATCGAGCCGCTGTCGCGGCGCGTGAACGAGCTCGGCTGGCACGTGCAGATCCACATGCGCGGCGACCAGATCGCCGCGGCGGAAGATCTCTGGGGGCGGCTGGCGTCGCCCATCGTGTTCGACCACATGGGCCGGCTGCCGCAGCCGGCCGGCACCGACTATCCGGCGTTCGCAATCATCCGCCGGCTGATCGACAAGGGCCGCACCTGGGTGAAGCTCTCCGGCGCCTATCTCGACACCAAGGTGGGGGCGCCGAGCTATGCCGACGTGAACAAGGTGGCGCAGGCCTACGTCAAGGCGGCGCCGGAGCGCGTGGTGTGGGGCAGCGACTGGCCGCATCCGACCGAAGCTGCCGGCCACAAGCCGGACGACGCCGTGCTGTTCGACCTGCTGGGCGAGTGGGCGCCCGACCCGGCGACGCTCCGCCGCATCCTGGTGGAGAACCCGGAAGCGCTCTACGGCTTCACCCGCGCGATTTGACGCGGCAACGCCGCTTGCTCCCCACCTCGCCCCGCTTGCGGGGAGAGGTCGATTTGCGAGCGGAGCAGTTGCGAAGCGAAGCAAATCGGGTGAGGGGGCACTTCCACAGGCTCAGACTCGCGGTCGCGCCCCCTCACCCGGATTCCTGCGCTGCGCTTGGAATCCGACCTCTCCCCGCGCGCGGGGAGAGGTGGCGCAAGTGGCACCACCTCTATGTCACACCCCCGCCGCGCCGCCATCGGCGCGCGGATCGTGCGCGCCTTCCAGCGTCCCGCCGGGATGGAGCACCACGGCGCCGGCGTGGCCCATCGTGTCCGAATAGGGCTCGGCCAGCAGCTCGACGTCGTGGCCGGCCGCCAGCAGGCGGTCGGCGAGGTTCTCGTCGAAGCGCGATTCGAGCCGCAGGTTCGTGTGGTCGGATCCCCAGGTGCGGCCGAGCAGCCAGCGCGGCCGGTCGATCGCCTCGGCCAGATCCTGGCGGAACAGCACGTGGCGGGTGAACAGCGCCGCCTGCGTCTGCGGCTGGCCGTCGCCGCCCATGGCGCCGTAGGCGATGATG
>DATFWC010000272.1:0-17599 GCA_035259885.1 Xanthobacteraceae bacterium | reverse complement strand
GCGGCGACAGCGTCAGCTCGCTGCGCAAGACCCGCAGGTCGTGACTGTCGCGCGGCCGGAACATCATGCGATGCTGGCCGAACTGCACGGGTTCGCTGTAGCGATAGATGGTAGCGTGCTGGACCGTGAGGATTTTCATGGGACGGGTGGGCGGTGAATCGTGACTAGCTTACCGCACCAAATCGGAGACGACACATGAATCGACGCAGCGTTCTCGGGTCGGCTGCCGCCGGCGCCGCCGGACTTGCCCTGTCGCGGACGCGCGCCCACGCCCAGCCGTCCGGTCCCGGACCGGAAATGACGGCGCTCAGCGCCTACATGGCCGCCGCCGCAACTCGCCCGCTTCCAGCCGACGTCGCGGAGCATGCCAAGCGCCATCTCGTCGACACGTTGGCGTCGATGGTTTCCGGGTCCGAGCTGCCGGCGGGCAAGGCGGCGCTGAATTACATCGGCCGGCACGCGGGGAAAGGTGCGGCGACGATCGCCGGCGCGGTGCTCACCGCCGCGCCGGGCGACGCTGCGCTCGCCAACGGCATGATGGCGCATGCCGACGAGACCGACGACTCGCACAACGCCTCGCGCTCGCATCCGGGTTGCGCAACCGTGCCGGCGGCACTGGCGGCGGCCGAGGAGTTCGGCATCGGCGGCGGGCATTTTCTGCGCGCCGTGACGCTCGGCTACGACGTCGGCACGCGCGTGATCATGGCCATGGGCGGCTTCGCCTTCGGCTCCGAAAGCAGCCTGGCGACACACAGCATCGCCGGCACGTTTTGCGCCGCGGCCGCCGCCTGTTGCGCGGCCGGCCTCGACGACCGCCAGATGCGCTGGGCGCTCGACTACACGGCGCAGCAATCTTCCGGCATCGTCGCCTGGCGGCGCGACACCGATCACATCGAGAAGGCGTTCGTGTTCGCCGGCATGCCGGCGCGCAACGGCGTCGCCTCCGCCCTGCTGGTGCGATCGGGGTGGAACGGGATCGACGACATCTTCACGGGCGCGGACAACTTCTTCCAGGCCTACGCGCCGAAAGCCGAACCGGGGCGGCTCATCGAGAAGCTCGGCGAGCGCTATGCAATCACCGAGACCGACATCAAGAAATGGACGGTCGGCTCGCCGATTCAGGGGCCGCTCGATGCCGTCGAGGCGATCCGCGGCAGGCGGGCATTCGCGGCCGACGAGGTCCGGCGCATCACTGTGCGGCTCGCTCCGACCGTGGCCGCCGTGGTGGACAACCGCGACATGCCCGACGTCTGCCTGCAGCACATGCTTGCCGTGATGCTGCTCGACAAGACGGTGTCGTTTCACGCCGCGCATGACAAGCCGCGCATGCAGGACCCGGCCGTCCTGCGCCAGCGCGCCAAAGTAAATCTCTTGCCCGACAACGATCTTGCCAAGCTCCTGCCGGTCCGCGTTGCCATCGTCGAGATCGAGCTCGCCGACGGCAGCCGCGAGGCGGAGCGCATCGCGGCGGTGCGCGGAACGCCGCGCAATCCGATGTCGCGCGCCGAGGTGGTCGACAAGGCGCGCGATCTCATGGCGCCGGTTCTCGGCCGCGAGACCTCGGAACGCCTCATCGAGGCCGTATTCGCGATCGAAAGCGCAAGCGATGTTCGGGCATTGCGGCCGCTGCTCCAGCGGGGCGGATTTCACTGCCCCGCCATTCGCTGCCCGCCCTGAGGGCAAAATTGACCCGCCCCTGCTGGGCAGAGGCGGGCAGTAAAGTCCAGGTCGAACTCCGCGGCCCGGCTGTCACATATTACCGCGCGGCCGGGTTCGGCATGGACGGAGCCGGCGGCATGGCTGCCGCCAGCTTGGCCCCGGCCGGGATGCCAGCAATGCAGCGCCCCGAGACCTGGGAGAGCGACGATCCGGCGAGCGGGCTGAATAGCGGGTCGCATCCGTCGAGCTTCCGGCTCTTGTCCCCTTCCTGCAGCGTCTTCACCGGCACCTTGGTCGGGACCGCGTCGCTGTGCTCGCGTACCGTGACCTCGGGCAAGACCACGCCCTTCGACACGATGGTCACGTTGGCCACCGGGTCGGTGCGGAACAGGACGCGGCCGTCGCGGTCGCGGTAGACGATGGCGGTGTCGCGAACGCCGACCACTTCCACGGTCGTGACGTTCGGCTGCTCCTGCCCGTCCGCAGACGTGTTGATGGCCAGTCGATCACCCTTGTGCGAACGATCAACCTGCCCGGCCGTATCGGCGGCCGTCGACGTCAGTCTGGAGGACACCGCGCCCAATGATGCAGGGCCGGAAACGGCGAGGCTTACCACGCCGACCGTCGCCAGGAGCCCGCTGGAAATCGCAGCGAGGGGGTACATGATCGATCTCCATCGCTTCGTCCCCGAATGCCGATGCCTCAAGCGTCGCGGCAGGCCGCGGACCACTTGCACAATCTCTGATCAGGATTCGGCTTCGTGCTGGCTCGACGCTCTGGCCACGGGAGACGATTTCTGGGAAGGCCAACGCCGGCTACGGGCGAAAGTTCCCGTCACGCCTCGTCTTGCAGGGGTCGCGACAGCTGACCCAACGGAATGGCGATCCGGCAGCGCACGCCCTCGGCGTCGAACGTCAATTCGACGCCGGCCTCCAGCGCCCGCGCCAGGTTGCGCTCGACCACCAGGCTGCCGAAGCCGCGTTGCACCGGGGTGACGACCTGGGGCCCGCCGATCTCCGTCCACAGGATCTCGACCGCCGGCGGATCGCGCTGCGGCTCCCAGGTCCAGGCGATGGAGATCCTCCCCGACGGGGTAGACAAGGCGCCGTATCGCACGGCGTTGACGGCCAGCTCGTGCAGCGCCAGGCCCAGGCTCTGCGCCGCCTCCGGCCGCAGCGTGACGGCTGGCCCGTCCACCGCGATCTGGGAGCCGCTGCGGTCCAGATAGGGGGCGAGCTGCGAGCGAACCAGCTCCGCCAGCGAGACGCCGTGCCATTCCTCCTGCACCAGCAGGTCATGCGAGCGGGCCAGCGCCTGCAGCCGGGCGCTGAACTGCTCGAGAAAGCTGTCGATCGAACCGACGTGCCGCGCGGTCTGCCGCGCCATGGCCTGGATCACGGCGAGCAGGTTTTTCGAGCGATGCGTGAGCTCGCGCATCAGCAGCCGCAGATGCGCTTCTCCTTCCTTGCGTCCGGTGATGTCGACGGCCGCGCAGGTCAGCCCGACGATATCCCCGGAGATGTCGCGCAGCGGCTCGATGTGGAGGTCGTACCAGCGGATGCTCGCGCCATCGTTGATGCGAACCTCGCCGTCCTTGGGCAGGCCGGTTTCCAGCGCCGCCAGCTTCAATGCCGTGATGGCCAGCCGGTTGTCGGCGGGAAGGATTTCGTCGTCGGTGCGGCCGACGATGCCCTTGACGTCGCGCCCGAACATCGCGTTGCTGATCGAGGTGTAGCGCAGGGCGCGGTCCTGCGTGAACACCGTGACGTTGGATCCGCGCAGCGCGGTTTCATAGCGCTGCAGCGCGGCGCCCAGCTCCGCCGTCAAGCGCTGCTGCTCGCTTTCCAGCGCGCGGATGCGGGTGACGTCGATCGCCGCGCACATGATGCCGTCGATCTGGTTGTCAGGGCCGAAGGTCGGATCGATGTGCACTGAGAACAGAACCGGGCCTTCCGGCATCGCATAGAAGGCTTCCATGTCCTCAGGCTGCCCGGTCGCGAGGACGCGGCGCTTGGCGGCGAGGATCTCCTCGCTGTCGGGGGCAGGCAGCGCCTGGGCGTCGCGCGGACTGTACACCTGGGTGCGTTGCAGCTTCTTGTCCTGCGAAAACACGTAGACGCGGGACGCCCGCAACGCGCTCTCGAACTGGCTTTCGATCAGCGTCAAGTCGGGACGTGCCTCGCCGGCGCGGGGCGCAACATGGCCCCGCCCTTTCTCGGTCTCATGTCTGGCGACCCTTGTCCGCGGAAGACCGGCAGCGGACCGGCGCCTGTGCTCGGCCATCGTGGCTCTCAAACGATGCGTGTACGCCGCGCGGCGGATGTCTCGAGCAAATCCGCTTCACGGCTGCCGTCCTGCGCGATCGGGATGCAGGCTCCTTTGGCATTCACGTCCCCCCTGCTTTTTGAAAAGCTCTTTGCCCCTTCTTGAGAACGCGGAATGGCGCTTTACGTTTCCGCTCATCCGCCAGCATGTTGTCGGCAAGTGACCGATGGTGCCTGGTTGCCGTCGCGGTGCGCATGCCAGCCAGCGGCGACAAACGTGGCCGCCACGCCATGCCGATGGGTGCGACGAGTTTACACAGCAGGCTTCGCGGACGCGACGAGGGAACCAGATCGCCGATCCGCACGTTTACTTTGCGACCGGCCACCATCCCCCTCCCCTCGTGCAAGGCCGGTTTCTGGGCGTAGTCGGCGACGCGGTCGGCTACGCCCATATTTTTTTGCTTCATGGCCGGGCGGGAACCCGATTGGTACTGCGGCGTTGCACAAACACGCGACGTTGCGGCGTCGAAGACGCAAAGTCCAACCTGATGGGAGAAATATCGCATGAACTGGGATCGCATCGAAGGCAACTGGAAGCAATTCCAAGGCAAGGCGCAGCAGCAATGGGGCAAGCTGACCAACGACGATCTGGACATCGTCAAAGGCAAGCGCACCGAACTCGCCGGCCGTCTGCAGCAGCGCTACGGATACGCGAGGGACGAGGCTGAACGCGAAATCGACAACTGGCTGAAATCAGTGCAGTGACGGCGATCTGCTTCGAGAATGCCTAGTCTGCTCTTTGCGGATGCGGAGAAGCATCATGGGTCTACGCAGGACGGCACGCGCTACGTCGCTCGACATGGGCGACGTCGGGCAACTTGTCCATGAGCTGCAGCAGGGCCTGGCGCAGCTGGCCACCTTCGTCGCCGCCAATGCGCGCGAGGCCGGCACTGCCGTGCCCGAACGTTTGAGCGCGGTCGTTCCCGACGGACTGACGGAACGGTTGGCCGAGCTTTCGCAGCGCGTCGGCACGACGCTGCGGCACAATGCCCGCAACGTCGGTAACGAAGCGGCGCGGGTGGGCACGGGCGCCTGGCACCGGCTCGAGGACGAGATGGTCCACCGGCCGTTGCTGGTGATCGCGGTCGCGGCCGGCATCGGGTTTCTGATCGGCACACTCAACCGGCGGATCAGCGACTAACGCCGAACGGCGGGTGGTGAATAGCGAATGGCGAAGAAGCGGCCATGCCTCTTCCATTCGCCACTTGCTGTTTCGCTAGTCGGTCCGCGTCTGTTTCGCTATTCGCCCCGCGTCAGGCGGCGCGCCGCTTGGCCTTGCGCTCGAAGAACAGGGCTTGGCTGATGATCGCCGAAACGGTCGCCGGCTGGAACGGCTTGGCGATCAGGAACGCCGGCTCCGGCCGCTCGCCGGTCAGGAACCGTTCCGGATACGCCGTGATGAAGATCACTGGCACTTCGAAGGCCTTGAGCAGCTCGTTGACGGCATCCAGCCCGGAACTGCCGTCGGCCAGCTGGATGTCGGCGAGGATGAGCCCGGGCCGCTTGGTCTTGGCCAGCGACAATGCCTCGCCGTGGGTGCGCGCGATGCCGAGGACCTTGTGACCAAGCGATTCCACCAGGCCTTCCAGATCGAAGGCGATGAGCGGCTCATCCTCGATGATGAGGACGTCGGTCGCGATCTCGGCCGCGAGCTCGCGGCCCGCCTCCTCGACCAGGTTGCGCAAGCTCGACGTGTCAACCTCGAGCACCTGGGCGGCATCGCTTTCGGAAAACCCCTCAAGCGCGACCAGCAGGAAGGCTTGGCGCGCCCGCGGGGTGAGGTGCCCGAGGCGCTCTTCCACCGGCATCCCGCGCTCGCCCGGCTCGGACCGCTCGTTGAGCGGCACCGATTGCCAAATCTTGGTGAACGCGCGGTAGAGTTCGACCCGGGGGTCGCCGCCCCGCTGGATGATGCTGGGGTCCTCGATGAGGGCCTCCAGGACCTCGCCCACGTAGGCGTCCCCGGAGTTCTGACTGCCGGTCAGAGCCCGGGCGTAACGCCGCAAAAACGGCAAATGTTGTGCAACTACGTGCGACGTGACCACAGAAACCCTCCCGATCAGACCAGCCCTCTATCGGCGCTAAAACGCCCGGGTGGCAAAAAAGTTCCCTTCTTGGCGGAACAAAGCCGGCCGGCTAGCGTTACCGCCATTCAAGGGGACCTCCTATTCTCACCGTACCCGGTACGGGGACGGGCGGCGAGACCTTAACGATGAGACAGCGTAAACCGAGTGGGCCGTCTGGATCCTCGATGGATACTTCGTCTTCCCCCCCGTCCGCAGCTCCGTCGCGCGCCCAAGGGCGCCTGGGCCGTGATGTTCAGGCCAAAATTGGCAATCAATTACGCGCAATTTACGACGACGTGGTGCAGGAGGGAGTGCCGGATCGCTTCGTCGAGCTCTTGAAGCGTCTCGATAAGAAGGATGAAAAGGGCTCAGATTCATGACCCTTGACCCCTCCGTCCGGGACGCCGTGCTGGCGGCGGTTCCGAGTCTGCGCGCATTCGCCATTTCGCTATGCGGCAATGTCGATCGCGCCGACGACCTGGTGCAGGAGACGCTGCTGCGGGCCCTGGCCAATATCGACTCCTTCGAGCCGGGGTCGAACATGCCGGCCTGGCTGTTCACCATCCTGCGCAACCTGTTCCGATCCGAATACCGCAAGCGCCGGCGCGAGGTCGAGGACGCCGACGGGACCTATGCGCAAAGCCTCAAATCCCAGCCGGAGCAGAGCGGGCATGTGGAATTCCAGGAGTTCCGCGCCGCCCTGGCCAAGCTGCCGCCCGACCAGCGGGAGGCGCTGATCCTCGTCGGGGCGTCTGGCTTTTCCTACGAGGAGGCGGCGGAGATCTGCGGCTGTGCAGTGGGCACGATCAAGAGCCGGGTCAACCGCGCCCGCTCCCGCCTGGCCGACATGCTGTCGATCGAGAGCATGGAGGATTTCGGGCCCGACGTCGCGACGCGCGCGATCCTCAGCGGCACGACGTCCAGATAGCGAATGGCGAATGGTGAGTAGCGAATAGGGGCCATCATGGCCCCTACCCCATACCTTGTTCGCCAATTCGCCTTTCCTCAGGGCACGGTGCTCCGCCCGCGGACGAGGCCGAACACGGCCGAGATGACGAACAGGATCAGCGCAACGAAGAAGATGATTTTCGCAGCCTCGATCGCGACCCCGGCAATTCCGCCGAAACCGAGCACGGCAGCGATCAACGCGATGATCAGAAACGTGATAGCCCAGCCGAACATGGAACACCTCATTCGATCCGTTTCTTCGGGTGCAAACGTGGTTGCCGCAAGAATGTTCCGTTTGGCGGATGGGGCGGCACGTGACGATTCCGCCAACAGCACCTAGACTTGTCAGGCGGTGATTGGAATGCCGCCGTGCGGCTCGCCCTGCCGGGCGGGAACTGCCTTTCTCATCGGACGTTTGCCGGACATGGGACTGCAGACGTATCGCGCCAAGCGCAATTTCGACGTGACGTCCGAGCCGCGCGGAAGGAAGGCGGCGGCGGCAGGACACGCATTCGTCATCCAGAAGCACGCCGCGCGCCAGCTGCACTATGATCTGCGGCTCGAGCTCGACGGCGTCATGAAAAGCTGGGCGGTCACGCGCGGCCCGAGCCTGGTCCCGGGCGAGAAGCGGCTGGCGGTCCAGGTCGAGGATCATCCGATCGAATACAACAGCTTCGAGGGCACGATCCCGCAGGGCGAGTATGGCGGCGGCACGGTGATGATCTGGGATCGCGGCACCTGGCAGCCCGAAGGCGATCCGCACAAGGGGCTAAAAAAAGGCCAGCTCACCTTCACGCTCGACGGCGAGAAGCTTAAGGGCACGTGGCATCTCGTCCGCCTGCGCGGTCGCCCGGGCGAACGGCGGGCCAACTGGCTGCTCATCAAATCCAGGGACGCGACTGCACGCACCGACAAGGATCCCGATATCCTCGAGGAGAAGCCGCTTTCGGTGGCGACCGGCCGCTCGATCCCGGAGATTGCCGAGGGCAAAGGGCGCAAACGCGTGTGGCATTCGAACCGGGGCGTGAAAGAGAACGTCAAGGCGGGCGCGACGGCAGGGAACGATGCGGCCATGAAGCGGAGCGCAGTGAAACAGACCGCCGTGAAGCGAAGCGCCGCCCAGCGGGCACGGGCCAAGCGGGTGAGCACCAAGCGGGCGAAGAGCCCCCGCACCTCGCGCCGCGCTGGCACAGCGAAGAAAACCAAGGCCAAGAGCAAGCGGCCTGTGGCCAGGGGCGCGCCCCTGCCGGATTTCGTGCCGCTGTGCCTGGCCACGCTGAGCGAGATCGCGCCGGACGATCCCGGCTGGGTGCACGAGATCAAGTTCGACGGGTATCGCATCGAGGCCCGGCTGGATCATGGCGAGGTCCGGCTGCTGACGCGCAAGGCGCTCGACTGGGCCGGAAGATTCCCGCGCGTGGCCGCTGCCGTGAAGGCGCTGCCGGCCCGCCAGGCCCTGCTCGACGGCGAGGTCATTTCCGAGACCGAGCGCGGCGTGTCGAGCTTCTCCCAGCTCCAGCAGGACCTGTCGGAGGGACGCAGCGAGCGCGTGGTCTATATGGCTTTCGACCTTCTGCATCTCGACGGCCGCGACTTGACGGGGGCGCCGCTCATCGAGCGCAAGCAGGCGCTGCAGGAGCTGCTGGCCGACCTGCCGGGCGACGCCCCGATCCGCTACAGCGAGCATTTCGAGGAACCGGGCTCCGAGCTCTTGTCGCATGCCTGCCGGCTGGCGCTTGAAGGAATCATCTCCAAGCGCCGCAATGCGCCGTACCGTTCCGGGCGCGGCGGCGACTGGATCAAGACCAAGTGCTCCGACCGGCAGGAATTCGTGGTCGCCGGCTATGCGCCTTCCACCGTCGATCCCAAGGCCATCGGGGCGCTCATTCTCGGCTACTACGACGGCGGGCAACTGCGCTATGCCGGCCGCTCCGGCACCGGCTATACCCACAAGGTCGCGCGTGACCTGTGGCAGCGGCTGCAGGCGCTGCGGACCGACAAGCCGGCGTTCGGCGCGGTGCCGCCGGAAGAGACGCGCTCGCGCAACGCCACGTGGGTGCGGCCGCAACTGGTCGCCGAGGTCAGTTTCCACGGATGGACGCATGGCGACCGCGTCCGGCAGGCCTCGTTCCAGGGGCTGCGCGAGGACAAGTCGCCGACGGAAATCGTACGGGAGAAAAAAGCCATGACCCCTGCGAGGAGGACATCGGCCGCAGCCGCGGCACGCGCCAGCGTTGTGCGGGCGCCCCGGGCCGCGAAGCCGCAGGCCGCGAAGCCGCAGGTCGCGAAAAAACGCTCGGCCGGCGTGCCTTACAGCGTTCGGCTCACGCATCCGGACCGCGTCTATTGGGAAGATGCCGGCATCACCAAGCAGGGCCTGGCGGACTATTACGTCGAGGTGTGGGACTGGGTGGCGCCGCACATGATCGGCCGTCCTCTGGCCCTGCTGCGCTGCCCGGAAGGCGCGACCGCCGACTGCTTCTTCCAGAAACACGCAAGCGCCGGCATCGACGCCAAGCGGCTGCATCTGGTACGCGAGCCCGACGGCGACCACGTCATCACCATCGACGACCTCGACGGACTGATCTCACTGGTGCAGGCGGGGGTACTGGAAATCCACACCCGCGGCACCACTGCGGATTCCCTGGAAACCGCCGACCGGCTCGTGTTCGATCTCGATCCCGGCCCGGGGACCGGATGGAGCGACGTGGTCGCCGCCGCGCGCGAGGTGCGGCAACGCCTTGCCGATTTGAAACTCAGGTCGTTCGTGAAAACCTCGGGCGGCAAGGGGCTGCACGTCGTGCTGCCGATCAAGCCGACGCCGTGGGACGATGCCAAAGCCTTCGCCGGCAGCATTGCCGAGACGATGGCCAGGGACGAGCCATCACGCTACACGGCGACGCTCAAGAAGAGCGCACGGCCGGGAAAGATCTTCGTCGACTACCTGCGCAACAGCCGCGAAGCCACGGCCGTTGCGCCCTATTCGACCCGGGCGCGAGCCGGCGCCTCGGTCTCCGCGCCGATTGCATGGGAGGAACTGGGCAGCTTGACGAGCGCCAGCCGCTACACCGTGAACAACCTGCCGCAACGCCTTGCGCGTCTGCGCAAAGATCCCTGGACCGGCATCGACAAGCTCAAGCAGATGCTGCCGAAAATGTAGGCTTCTCGCCCGGCGCGGAACGCTCCAACCGGGAAAGCGTTGAGTCCGGACGTCGGCAGACTAAATTCCCAATCAATCTGACGTGCGAGCCGTGCTGGCTGAGATGCGGCCCTCACGCGGAGGTGCGACATGGCGGAAAGACCCAGCGGCAAAAACCACAGAGAACATCCTGGCGGGGCGGAGGCGCAACGGGCGTCCGGCAGCGCGGCCCGCCCGGCGGGCCATCAGACCAACCATCATGGCGAATGGTTCAGCCGGTTTGCGCATGAGACCGCCAGGCTCACCGGCAAACCGGCGGCATTCATCCTGGCGGCGGCCTCCATCGTGATCTGGGCCGTGACCGGCCCGCTGTTCAACTACAGCGATACGTGGCAGCTCGTGATCAACACCTCGACCACGATCGTCACGTTCCTCATGGTCTTCCTGATCCAGAACACGCAGAACCGCGACACGCTGGCGCTGCAGGTCAAGCTATCGGAGCTGATCATTGCGGTGCGTGGCGCGCACAATCGCCTCGCCACCGCCGAGGATCTCACCGAGGAGGAGTTGGAACGGCTGCACAAGGAATATTGCAGCAAGGCCGACTCCACCATGGAGACGCTCGAACAACTCCGGGCCGCCACCAAGCGTAAAAGGACTTGAGGAACTGAAAAGTGCGCCGAGATCTAGCGGACGGCGCCAGTGGTCTGGCGGCTGGTCCAGCTGCTCGCCTTCTCAGCCTTCACCACGGCGGGGGCATTGGCGGCGACCACGTTGCTGCCGGGATCGCCGAATTGCGCCGCAACCAGGGCGCTTACCAACACCAGCACCGCAATGACGGCGACGGCGACAATGCGAATATGCGTGGACCGGTCAGCGGCAATGAGTGAGTGACTCATGGCAGGTCCTCAGCGCAGATTCTCCCGACCCCTCCCGCGGACCAACGCGGGCCGCGGCAAAATGGTTCCGCGGACCGCCTGCCCTCCCGGCGCGATTGCAGACCGATTGACCGCGGCGCCGCGTCATGCATCCTCACGGCCTCCCACAGCCTTGGCCCCTCAAGATTTTCGCCGATAGACCGACATGAATGACATCCACCCAGGCGCGGCACGCGGGCCGCGCGTCGAAGACGAACGGTTGGTGCGCGGGCTCGGCCGGTTCATGGAAGACGCCGAGCCGCACGATGCCGCCTATGCGGTCTTCGTCCGCTCCCCGCATGCCTTCGCGCGCATCGTCTCGGTCGGTACCGAGGCGGCCCGTGCCGCACCCGGCGTGCTCGCGGTCCTGACCGCGGCCGACATGGAGGGGGTCGGCAACATTTCGCGGCACCCGCCGATGACCGGCCGCAACGGGGCCAAGCTGGTGCAGACCAACCGGCCGGCGCTGGCGAACGGGCGCGTGCTCCACGTCGGCCAGGCGGTGGCCGCCGTCATCGCCGCGAGCCACACGCAGGCGCAGGATGCCGCCGAGCTGGTGGCCGTGGATTACGAGGCGCTCACCCCGGTGACCGACGTGCGCGAGGCCGTGCGTCCGGGCGCGCCGCAATTGTGGCCGGAGGCCCCCGGCAACGTCGCGCTCGACTGGCCGGGCCCGGTGGCGGACGACGGCGCGATGGCGCGGCAGGTCGAGCAAGCGATTGCCGGCGCGGCGCACGTGGCGCGCGTGACCGCCGTCAACCAGCGCATCATGGTGGCCAGCATGGAGCCGCGCGGGGCCAGCGCCCGCTATGAACCGGCGACCGACAGTTTTGTGCTGCGCGCCTGCTCGCAGGGTGCCGGACCGCTGCGCGACGCCCTGCTCCCGGTGATGGGGCTCAAGCGGGAGCAGCTCCGCGTCATCACCGACGACGTCGGCGGCGCCTTCGGCATGAAGAGCTCGACCTATCCGGAATATCCGGTGCTGCTGGTCGCCGCCAAGCGCGTCGGCCGGCCGGTGCATTGGATGGCGGCGCGCCAGGAATCGTTCCTCTCGGACAACCAGGCGCGCGACACCGTCACCGAGGCCGAGCTGGCGCTCGACGCCAATGGAAAATTCCTGGCGCTGAGAATCCGCCATCTCGCCGGCGTCGGCGGCTTCCTCGGCTCGCTCGGCGCCCACATCCAGACCAACAATTTTTCCCGCTGCTTTCCAGGCATGTACGACATTCCGCTGGTGGCCGTGGAGGTGCGCTGCGTGTTTACCAACACGGTGCCGCTCGGACCCTATCGCGGCGCCGGCCGGCCCGAGGCCAACTACGCGCTCGAGCGCGTGGTTGACGAGGCCGCCCGGATCAGCGGCATTGACCGGGCCAAGCTGCGCCGCCGCAATCTCATCCGGCGCTCGGCCATTCCGTTCAAGACGGCGGTCGGCACGGTCTACGACAGCGGGGACTTCCCGCCTATCCTCGAACAGGCGCTCCAGTTGAGCGACCACGCCGGCTTCAAGGCGCGGCGGCGCGAGGCGGCAAAGCGGAAAAAATATCGCGGCTACGGCATCTCCTGCTTCCTCGAACATTCCGGCGGCGTGCCCACCGAAGGCGCGTCGCTCCGCTTCGCCGACGGCGGCCTGGTGCTCGGCCTGGGTGTGCAGTCGACCGGCCAAGGCCATGCGACGGTGTTTCCCCGCCTGGCGGCCGAGCGCCTCGGCATTTCGCCCGAGCGCGTGCGCCACCAGCACGGCGATACCAACCTGGACATTGTCGGCGGCGCCTCGGTGGCGTCGCGCTCGGCTATGCTGGTGAGCGCCGCAATGGTCGCCGCGATCGATCGGATGCTGGAGAAGGGGCGCAAGGTGGCGGCCGCCCTGTTGGAGGCCGCCGAAGCGGACGTCGCGTATCGGGAGGGCGCCTTCGAGGTGGTCGGCACCGACCGCCGCATGTCGCTGTTCGACGTCGCCGAGACGGCGGCCGACATGGCCGCCCGCGGCCCGATCAGCGAGAGCCTCGACACCAAGCTCAGCCTCGACACGCCCCAGGCGTTCCCCAACGGCTGCCATATCGCCGAGGTGGAGGTCGATCCGGCGACCGGGCAGGTGGCGCTGGTCTCCTATGTGGCGGTGGACGATTGCGGCACCGTGCTCGACCCGGTGATCGTGCACGGCCAGATCCATGGCGGCCTGGCGCAGGGGCTCGGGCAGGCGCTGTTCGAGCAGGCGGTCTACGATTCCGGCGGGCAGCTCATGACGGGATCGTTCATGGACTATGCCATGCCGCGCGCCGACGACATGCCGCAGATCCGGGATGACAACCGCCCGGTCCCGGCCACCACCAACCCGCTCGGCGTCAAGGGCGTGGGCGAAGCCGGCACCATCGGCTCGCTGGCGGCGATCATGAACGCGATCGCGGACGCCATCCCGGGCGGCGCCGGCGCCCGCATCGAGATGCCGGCCACGCCCGAAAAGGTGTGGCGCGCCTGTCAGGAGGCGGCAAAGGCCTGACCGCGGCTCGTCCCCACGGAGGCGGGGACCACAGTCGCGCGAAATATCGCAAGTTCGGTGTTCATGGGTTCCCGCCTACGCGGGAACGACGGAAAGGAACGAGCTTGCCCAGCACCCTGGGCGCGACCGCCAGCGCCGCAAGCAGCATGATGCCACCCAAGACCCAGCGGATCCGCTCACGCGCCCGTCCGCGCACCTCGCGCTTCACGAACTCCTCGCCGCGGCGCATTTCGCTGTAGGATTTGATGAAGGACGAGATGCGGCGCACCACCATGTCGTCGAGCGGCTGGCCCTCGGCGCGGCTGCGCGTCTCCCGCTCGTTGAGCTCGTCGGCCTGGCGGCGGTAACGCTCGGCGTAGGCGTCGGCTTCAACGTAGGTCTCCATCTCGCCGGCGCTGAAATAGAGCTGGCGAACGGATGGGACCGCATGCTCGACGGCATCGAGCACGGGGTGATCGGCGCGCGGGGCGACCATGAGCAGGACCGCCGACAGGACCAGGATTGCCACGAGCGCCCAGCGCGCCGCGCGCACGGCGCCCCGCGCCATGGACCCCGCGTCGCCGTGCCGGAACGGATGGGCCACGCCTGCCAGCGCCAGCATCGCGCCGAAGCCGCAGACCATGGTGGCGCCGGTCGGCAGATCGAAGGCATAGGATGCCGCCAGCCCGGCCGCGCTCGCCAGCGTCCCCACCAACCAGCCGATGGCGAGCGGCCGCACGAATCCGTCGGCCAGGAGCACGCCGACCGCCGCCGGCATGATCAGGAACGAAAATACCAGCAGCACGCCGGCGAGCGCCACCGAGCTGGTCACGACCACGCCGAAGGTCGCGTAGAACACGAACTCCCACAGCCATGACGCATGTCCGGCCGGCGCCGGTGCAAGTCGCGACCACGCCAGCCAATGCACGAGGCCGATGGCGGCGTAGAGCGGCACGATCGCCGAGAGGTCGCTGGTGCCGCTGGTCAGAATGTTGCCGGTGAGAATCTGCTTGAGATGCTCAGCGCCTTGCGGCGCCCGGTCGATGAGCAGGATCGCGGCCGCGGCCGCGACCACATAGATGACGCCGATGAGGGCTTCCTGCGGGATGCGCGTGGACCAGCTGCGCGTGAACGCGAGCAGGAAGGCGGCCAGCAGCGTGAAGCCGAGCGAATAGAGATAGGCGGCCGGCCCCTGGACCGGATGACCGAGCATGAAGGCGGCGGTCGCGCCCAGCGCGGCAATCTGGGCAAGCGCCAGATCGACGAAAATCACCTTCCGCGCCAGCACCTGGATGCCGAAATAGGTGTGGATGCCGACCAGGCACAAGGCCACCAGGAACGGCGGCCACAGCAGCGTGAGGGCGTCGCTCATCGCTTCGGCGCCGCCAGGAGCGCGTCGACATTGGCGTCGAACAGCGAAAGGTAGTCCGTCGCGGCGGGCAGCGCACCGACCGAGCCGGCCAGCAGCACGACGGCGGCGCCGGTTTTTTCTGCCAGGAACGCCGCGTCGCGCTCCGGCTCATGCGGCTGGCGCACCACGATGCGCACGTCGCGCTCGCGCATGGTCCTGATCAGGCTGGCGAGACGCGCCGGACTCGGCGGTACGCCAGGCTTCGGTTCGATCAGGTCGATGAAGTTGAGACGGAAGCGCCGCGCCAGATAGGCCCACGAATTATGATACGCCACCATGGGCCGGCCTTGCAGGCTGGCGAGCCGCCCTTCCCATTCCTTAAGCCTGGTGTCGAGCCGGGCGAGAAACGCCAGGCGATTGGCTTCGTAATAGGACGCGTTCGCCGGATCGAGGCGCGCCAGCGTGTCGAGGATGTTGCCGGTGATGATCTCGGCGTTCCTGGGATCGAGCCAGTAGTGCGGATTGCCGCTGCCATGCGCGTGCCCATCGGACGGGCCGACGCCGATGCCGCGCTGGTCGAGCACCGCGATCGCCTGCGACGCATCGACATGGCCCGGTCCGCCCCGCCGCAATGTACCCAGGTTTGGCTGCATGAGGGCGGTTTGCGTCAGCAGGCGATCGAACCACAGATCGAAGTCGAGCCCCACCCGCACCACCATGCGGGCATCCTTCAGCCGCACGGCGTCCTGCGGCTTGGCCTGATATTCTTCGGCATCCAGGTTCGGCGGCACGAGATTGATCGCCTCGACGCGGTCGCCGCCGACCGCCTCGGTCAGGCTTTTGAGATCAGTGGTGGTGGTGACGACGCGCAGCCGTTCCGTGGCGGCGGTCGGGCAGGCGCAGGCGAAAAGCCACGCCGCCGCCAGGGCGGCGCAGCGGAGCCGGGCCTGGCGGCGCACGCGAAACAGCCCGCGCGGCGCCGTCTGGCGCCGCTTGCCATTTACTTGGTCTGCCACAGGCTTTTCGGCAACAGGCAATGCACGCTCTTGTCGGTGTCCGAGGTTGCGCCGATGCGGCAGTCCGCCGCCACACTGGCAAGCCCGTACGCGTCGAGACGCGTAAGCTTCCGCTTCTCGACCAGCAGGTTGATCATTCCCATGGCGGCTTCGTCCATCGCCTTGTTGAGATCGGCATTGCGGCCGACGCTGACATAGTCCGACGCCGTCTCCTTCACCGGCAGCGGAGCGGGTGCTGCCGCCTTGGTGTCCTTGGTGTTGAAGCAATAGGTGCCCCGCACGATGTTGACGACTTCGGAAATGCGGCAATCCCAGCGCAACTGCATGACGCGCTGGGCGTCGGCGGCCGAAACGCCGCGCTGCTCGGCGATGAACTTGGCGGTCTCGGCCTTGAGGATGTCGAGCGCCTTGTTGAGGTCCTGGTCATAGCCGACGGTGAGCCAATGGGTCGGCGTTTCGATGCGCGGCCACTCCAGCGGACGGGCCTTGATCAGCTCCACGGTGATGTTCAGTTCCTTGAATGCGGTCTCGATCGCCGTCAGATTGATCTCGCCGTTGCCCTGGGCGGCATGGCCGTCGCTCGCCCACAGGAGCGCGCCGGGCACGAACACGGGAACGTACAGGCTGGTGCCGGCGGTGAGCTCGCGAATGTCGAGATTGCCGGCATAGCGTCCGGGCTGCACGGTGCTGTGGCGGCCCGGCTCGGCGCGCGCTACGCCGACGATGCCGGGAAACGGCCGCAGCGGTACGACCACGCCGGGCAGAAACTCGGCGACCTTCCTGTCCCAGTCGAGATAGACCAGCCGGATCTGCCCGTCGGGAAATTCCTTGGGGAACAGACCGGCGAGGCCCGGATAGTTGACGTTCATGCCGTAGGCGCGCGGCACGATCTTGTTGATCTTGACCTTGAGCACGTCGCCCGGCTCGGCGCCTTCCACGTAGATGGGGCCGGTCAGCGTATGGGCGCCGCGTCCGGGATTGTCGGCGCGGATCTTGGCCAGATCCTCGAGCGTCTTGCCGGGCATGAACTGGTCGTGAAAGTGCATCATGGTTTCCATGATGACCGTGTCGCCAGGCTTGACGGTCAGCACCGGCTTCTGGGCGCTGTCGTACCAGCCCCACTGGGTGGTCTCCATGGTGGCCGGAAGGATGTGGACGGTGCCGGGCGTCTTGCTCGCCGGCACGGCGTTCTGCGCCACCACGGAGGTGGCGCCGCAGGCGCCGGCAACCAACGAGGCCAGCGCGACAAGAAGTTTTTGAGCGTGTTTCATGGCCATATCCTCCCCTGAGCAGACACGCTGCCCGATAAGTCGGCGCGGGCAACCGCACCGCGCGGGGACCGCGCCGCGTTGGCCGGCAAAACGGAGGGGCCGCTCAAGGCGGCCCCTCCTCTGCGGCAATCACTTCGGCGCCTGCCAGATGCTTTTCGGCATCACGCAGTGGACGTTCTTCTCGGTGTCCGAGATCGCGCCGACGCGGCAATCCATGGCCATGCTGGCCAGCCCATAGGCATCGAGCCGGGCGATCTTCTTCTCGCTTTCCAGGAGCTTGATCATTGCCATCGAGGCGCCGTCCATGGCCTTGTTCAGGTCGGCGTCCTTGACATGCGCCACGTAGTACTGGGCCGTCTCCGCCGTCGGCCGCTCCAAGTCTTCGCGGTCGCTCGTCTGCTTCGGGCTCAGGCAGTGAATGCCCTTCTTGAT
>DATFWC010000271.1:0-6290 GCA_035259885.1 Xanthobacteraceae bacterium | reverse complement strand
GTTCCTGTTGAATGACGTCTTCCGCGTCGAGCGCTACAACAACCTGCCGGGCTTCGCCGACGCGACGTCGGACACCGTGGAAGCGATTCTCAGCGAGGCGGGCAAGTACTGCACCGAGGTGCTGCTGCCGCTCAACCAGGTCGGCGACGCGCAAGGCTGCCGCCGCCATGACGACGGCAGCGTCACCACGCCACCCGGGTTCAAGGACGCGTTCCGGCAACTGGCCGAAGGCGGCTGGATCGGCATTTCGGCGCCGGCCGAATATGGCGGCCAGGGCCTGCCGGGAGTCCTCACCACCGTCATCAACGAGTTCCTGGCGTCCGCCAACATGGCCTTCACGATGTATCCGGGCCTCACGCAGGGTGCGATCGCGGCCATCCTGGTGCACGGCTCGGCCGAGCAGAAGGCCACCTACGTGCCGCCCATGGTGGCCGGCGCCTGGACCGGCACCATGAACCTGACCGAGCCGCATTGCGGCACCGATCTCGGGCTGCTGCGCACCAAGGCGGTGCCGCAGCCCGACGGCAGCCACAAGATCACCGGCACGAAAATCTTCATCTCGGCCGGCGAGCACGATCTCGCCGAGAACATCGTGCATCTCGTGCTCGCCCGCATCGAGGGCGCGCCGCCCGGCACCAAGGGCGTGTCCTTGTTCATCGTGCCGAAAGTCCTGCCCGGTGCCAACGGCGTGTTGGGGGCGCGCAACGCCGTCACCTGCGGTTCGATTGAAGAGAAGATGGGCATCCACGGCAACTCGACCTGCGTGCTCAACTATGACGGCGCGACCGGTTGGCTGATCGGCGAGCCCAATCGCGGGCTGCCCGCCATGTTCACCATGATGAACGAGGCGCGGCTGCACGTCGGCGTGCAGGGGCTGGCACTGTCGGAGGTCGCGTATCAGAACGCCGTGATCTACGCCAAGGACCGTCTGCAGGGGCGTTCGATCTCGGGAACGAAATTCCCCGACAAGGCGGCCGATCCGATCATCGTGCACCCCGACGTGCGCCGCAACCTGATGACCATGAAGGCCATCAACGAGGCCGGGCGCGCGCTCGTCGTGTGGACCGCGATCAAGAGCGACATCGTGCATCGCTCCGAGGACAGCAAGGAGAAGCAGGCGGCCGACGACCACATGGGCCTGCTCACGCCGGTGATCAAAGGCGTGCTCACCGATCAGGGCTTCGCGAACACCGTGATGGCGCAGCAGGTGTTCGGCGGTCACGGCTATATCCGCGAGCACGGCATGGAGCAGTTCGTGCGCGATGCCCGCATCGCCCAGATCTACGAGGGCGCCAACGGCATCCAGGCGCTCGATCTGGTCGGCCGCAAGCTCGGCAAGGACGGCGGCCGCGCCGTGATGGCGTTCTTCAACGAGGTGCAGGGCTTCATCAAGGAAAACGGCGGCGACGCCATGAAGCCCTACGTGACACCGCTGGGCGAGGCGCTCGGGCACCTGCAGCAGGCCACGATGTGGTTCATGCAGAACGCGCTGGCCAAGCCGGACAATGCCGGCGCCGGCGCCTACGACTACATGCACCTCTTCGGCCTGGTCGTGCTCGGCTACATGTGGGCGCAGATGGTCAAGGCGGCGCAGGACAAGCTCGCCGCCGGCGGCGGCGCTGACGACCGCCTCAATGCCAAGCTCATCACCGGCCGCTTCTTCATGGAGCGGCTGCTGCCCGAGAGCGTGGCGCATCTCAAGCGCATCCAGTCGGGCGCCAATTCCATGATGGAGCTCAAGGCCGAGGCGTTTTAGGCTGTTGCTGCCTTGACCGGATGAAGCTGCACCGGTCGCGAGCTGGAGTAGAGCCGAATGGACGTCCTCAACGTGCCGCGTCCGGCCTGGATGAGCGAGGATCTGGTGCTCCTGGAGGAGCAGGCGCGCCGCTTCTTCGCCGCCGAGTTCGTGCCGCACCTCGAGCAGTGGCACGAGGCCGGCATCATGGACCGCGCCATGTGGGCGAAGGCCGGCGAGGCCGGGCTGCTGTGCGCCTCCATGCCGGAACAATATGGCGGCGCCGGCGGCACTTTTGCGCACGAGGCGGTGATCAACCGCGAGATCGCGCTCGCCGGCCTCGATTGTTTCGGGGCGCCGCTGCATTCCGGCATCGTCGCGCCCTACATCCTGCATTACGGCACCGAGGAGCAGAAGCAGCGCTGGCTGCCCGGCCTGGCGAGCGGAAAACTCGTCGGCGCCATCGCCATGACCGAGCCGGGCACCGGCTCCGACCTGCAGGGCGTGCGCACCAGCGCGCGGGCGTCCGGTAACGGTTACGTGCTCAACGGCTCGAAGACCTTCATCACCAACGGCCAGCATGCCAACCTGATCGTGGTGGTGGCCAAGACCGATCCCAAGCAGGGCGCCAAGGGCGTCTCGCTCATGGTGGTCGAGGCCGACGAGGCGCCGGGCTTCCGCCGCGGCCGCAAGCTCAAGAAGCTCGGCATGGACTGGGCCGATACCTCCGAGCTGTTCTTCGAGGACGTCAAGCTGCCGGCGGAAAGCCTGCTCGGCAGCCAGGAGGGCCAGGGCTTCGCCCAGCTCATGACCGAGCTGCCGCAGGAGCGGCTGATCGTCGCCACCAGCGCGGTCGCCATGATGGAGCGTGCGCTGGCGCTCACCATCGACTACGTCAAGGCGCGCAAGGCCTTCGGCAAGCCCGTCATCGAGTTCCAGAACACCCAGTTCGAGCTCGCCGAGTGCAAGACCGAGGCGACCATCGCAAAAGTGTTTCTCGATCACTGCATCGAGCGCCACATCGCCGGGCAGCTCGATACCACCACCGCCTCGATGGCGAAATACTGGCTGAGCGACCTGCAGAACAAAATCGTCGACCGCTGCCTGCAATTGTTCGGCGGCTATGGCTATATGGAGGAATACCCGATCTCGCGCATGTACCGTGACGCGCGCGTCCAGCGCATCTACGCCGGTACCAACGAGATCATGAAGCTGTTGATCGCCAGGAGTCTGTAATGGGTTGCTCGTCATGCGCGGGCCTCACCCGCGCATCCATCAAAAGCGTGACCTCACGCCATGAGATGGATTGTCCGCTCAAGCCCGGCAATGACGAAACAAATCTGTATCGGTCTCGGCGGATCGCCCGCCAGGCCGCACGCTGTTGCGGATAAAAATACAGGAGAAGTCCATGGCCGAAGCCTTCATTTACGATCACGTGCGCACCCCGCGCGGCCGCGGCAAGCAGGACGGCTCGCTGCACGAGGTCACGGCGCTCAATCTTGCCGCCCAGGCGCTCGGCGCCATCAAGAGCCGCAACGAACTCGATCCAGCCCAGGTCGACGACGTCGTGCTGGGCTGCGTCGATCCGGTGGGCGAAGCAGGCGGCAATATCGCACGCAGCGCCGCGATCGTGGCCGACTATGGCGACAGCGTTCCCGGGTTGCAGATCAATCGCTTCTGCGCCTCCGGCCTCGACGCCGTCAACTTCGCCTCCGCCCAGGTCATGGCCGGCCAGCAGGACATGGCGATCGGCGGCGGCGTGGAGTCGATGAGCCGCGTCGGCATCGGCGCCGCCGGCGGTGCCTGGCAGACCGATCCGGCGATCGCCATCAAATCGTATTTCATGCCGCAGGGCATCTCGGCCGATCTCATCGCCACGCGCTACGGATTCTCCCGCGCCGACGTCGACACCTACGCGGTCGAGAGCCAGAAGCGCGCCGCCAAGGCGTGGGAGGAGGGGCGCTTCAAGCACTCCGTCATGCCGGTGAAGGACGTCAACGGCCTCACCATCCTGGCCAAGGACGAGCACATGCGGCCGACCACGACCATGCAGTCGCTGGCGCAGCTCAATCCGTCCTTCGTGCAGATGGGCGAGCTCGGCGGGTTCAACGCCGTGGCCATCCAGGCCCACCCCGAGGTCGAGGCGGTCAACCACGTGCACCACGCCGGCAATTCTTCCGGCATCGTCGACGGTGCCGCCGCCGTGCTGGTCGGCAACAAGAAGGCCGGCCGCCGCGCCGGCCTCAAGGCGCGCGCCCGCATCAAGGCCTTCGCCAATATCGGCTCGGAGCCCGCCATGATGCTCACCGGGCCGATCGACGTGACCAGGAAGGTACTCAAGCGCGCCGGCATGACGCTCGACGACATCGACCTGATCGAGCTCAACGAGGCCTTCGCGGCGGTCGTGCTGCGCTACCTGCAGGCGTTCGACATCGATCCCGACAAGGTCAACGTCAATGGCGGCGCCATCGCCATGGGGCATCCGCTCGGCGCCACCGGCGCCATGATTCTTGGCACGCTGCTCGACGAGCTCGAGCGCCGGGACCTCAATACCGGCCTGGTGACGTTGTGCATCGGCGCCGGCATGGGCACCGCGACCATCATCGAGCGGGTGTAAGTGGGCGCCGCGACATGCCGAGGATCGACATTGCCAGCCTGAAGATCGACACCTTCACCGGGTATCCCGAGCCGTACCGGCAGGCGGTAGCGGGGCGCCTGCGCAAGCGGCTCGGCAACGCCGTGGGCCTGAGCCAGTTCGGCGTCAATCTCACGACGCTCAAGCCCGGGGCCTGGTCGTCGCAGCGCCATTGGCACGAATGCGAGGACGAGCTGGTCTACATGCTGGAAGGTGAAGTGGTGCTGTGCGAGGACGATGGCGAGACAGTACTCCGGCCCGGTGACGCCGCCGGCTGGAAGGCCAATTCGCCCACCGGCCACTGCCTGATCAATCGTAGCAACCGCGATGCCGTGTTCCTCGAGATCGGCACGCGCGCGCCGCGTGAGCGCGCCACCTACTCGGATATCGACATGCTGGCCGAGCGCGACGCGTCGGGGCAGCGCTATCTGCACAAATCGGGCGAGCCGTACTGAGGCTCCTGTGCGGCACAAGCCGGGCCGCGACGTTCAGGGAGAGAGCGATGACCTACAAGAATTTCACCGTGGACACCGACAGCGACGGCATCGCGCTCGTGACATGGGACATGCCCGGCCGGTCGATGAACGTGATCGACCAGGACGTGATCGCCGAGCTCGGCGCGATCGTGGAAAAGGTTGCCGGCGATGCCGCCGTCAAGGGAGCGGTCGTCACCTCCGGCAAGGACACGTTCTCGGGCGGCGCCGATCTCACCATGCTGGAGAGCCTCAACCAGACCTTTGCCGACCTCGCGCGCACGCAGGGCGAGGAGGCCGCCAATGCCAGGCTGTTCGAGGAGAGCCGGAGACTGTCGCAGGTGTACCGGCAGCTCGAAACCAGCGGCAAGCCGTGGGCGGCGGCGATCAACGGCACCGCCCTGGGCGGTGCCTTCGAGCTCTGTCTCGCTTGTCACCATCGCGTCGCGGCCCAGGATCCGAAGACCCGCGTCGGCCTGCCAGAGGTGAAGATCGGCCTGTTCCCGGGGGCCGGCGGCACTCAGCGCGTCGCCCGCATGATGCAGCCGGGCGATGCCATGCAGATGCTGATGAAGGGCGACCAGCTGCGCGTCGACCGCGCCAAGGGCATGAAGCTGATCGACGCCGTGGTGCCGCCCGAGGACCTGATCAAGACCGCCAAGGAGTGGGTCAAGGCCAACCCCAAGGCCAAGGCGGCGTGGGATGTTGACGGCTTTAGGCTGCCGGGCGGCCCGGTCTATTCCAAGGCTGGCATGATGGTGTTCCCGCCCGCCAACGCCATCTACCGCCGCGAGACCTACGACAACTACCCGGCCATCCGCGCCATCCTGCAATGCGTCTACGAGGGCCTGCAGCTTCCGATCGATCTGGCGCTGCGCGTCGAGTCACGCTGGTTCGCCAAAATTCTGCGCACGCCCGAAGCGGCCGCCATGATCCGCTCGCTGTTCGTCTCCATGCAGGAGCTCAACAAGGGCGCGCGCCGGCCCACCCATGTGCCACCGACGAAGTTCACCAAGGTCGGCGTGCTCGGCGCCGGCTTCATGGGCGCCGGCATCGCCTATGTGACGGCGCAGGCCGGCATCGACGTGGTCCTGGTCGACCGCGACCAGGAATCGGCCGACAAGGGCAAGGCCTATTCGCACAAGCTGATGACGGACCAGATCAACAAGGGCCGCGCCAAGACGGCGGAGCGTGACGCGCTGCTCGCCCGGATCACGGCGACCCCAGACTACAACGCGCTCGCCGGCTGCGATCTGGTGATCGAGGCCGTGTTCGAGAACCGCGACGTCAAGGCAGAGGCCATCCGCAAGACCGAGGCGGTGCTCGGCGACAAGGTGTTCGGCTCCAACACCTCGACGCTGCCGATCACGTCGCTCGCCAAGGAGTCGCAGCGGCCGGCAAACTTCGTCGGCATCCACTTCTTCTCGCCGGTCGAGCGGATGATGCT
>DATFWC010000270.1:0-3871 GCA_035259885.1 Xanthobacteraceae bacterium | reverse complement strand
GTCCGACAACGACCCGGGGTTTTCTTGCCGAGGCGGCGCGAAGATCGCATTGCCCCAACCGCCCGATCTCCGCATAACTCAAGCGTGGCCGGTGCAGCCGACCTGCCCGCATGGCGCCGTGCGCCGGCCGCCGCAACAACTCACCCTCGTGCGTGGAGTTTTCGGCATGATCGACCACGTCGGCTTTCCGGTGTCCGACTATGCCCGGTCGAAGGCGTTCTACACCAAGGCGCTGGCGCCACTCGGCTACACGCTGATCATGGAAGTCGGGCCGCAACAGACCGAGAGCGGCAGTCCCGCCGCTGGCTTCGGCGTCAATGGCAAGCCCGATTTCTGGATCGGCGGCGAGGGTGGACTTGAGCGGGCGCTGCACGTCGCCATTGCCGTGAAGGAGCGCGCGATGGTCGATGCGTTCCATCGCGCCGCTCTCGACGCCGGCGCCAGGGACAACGGAGGGCCCGGCCTGCGGCCGCACTATCATCCCAACTACTACGGCGCGTTTGTGCTCGATCCCGACGGGCACAACATCGAAGCCGTGTGCCACGCGCCGGCGTGAACGCGCACGTCGTGTCGTAGGGTGGGTTGAGGCGCTGCCTTCGGCTCGCGAAACGCACGATTGCCTCTCGCGCCGAAACCCACCAGCAGCCGAACGCCCGAACGGTGGGTTTCGGCGCGCGCCGCCTGCGATAACGCGATGCCGCGCGAGGCGCCTCAACCCACCCTACGGCGCAATCCTCACATCGGCTTGAACTTCTGTGTCCGGCGGCCCCAACCGACCCCGGCGTGAGGCCGCGCGTCGTGTCGTAGGGTGGGTTGAGGCGCTGCCCCCGGCTCGCGAAACGCACGATTGCCTCTCGCGCCGAAACCCACCAGCAGCCGAACGCCCGAACGGTGGGTTTCGGCGCGCGCCGCCTGCGATAACGCGATGCCGCGCGAGGCGCCTCAACCCACCCTACGGAGCAATCCTCACATCGGCTTGAACTTCTGTGTCCGGCGGCCCCAGCCGACCTCGGACGTGTACAAATTCCCCTTCGAGTCGATGGCGATGTTGTGCACCCATTTGAACTGTCCGGGTTGGCGCCCGTGGCGGCCCCATTGCGTCAACAGCTTGCCGTCCTCGCGCGCGATGGTGTGGATCTGGCCGTTGGCACCGTCGGCGATGAAGATGAAGCGCTGCTGCGGATCGACCGACAGGACGAGGTCCCACACCGAGCCGTTCTGCAGCGTCGCCGGCTCGACCCGGAACTCCTTCACGAAGGTCCCGTCCTTGCGGAACACCTGGATGCGGTCGTTGACGCGGTCGCACACGTAGACCAGCCCGTCATTGGCGATGCGCACGCAATGCACCGGGTTGCCGAAGCTTTGCGACAGCGGCGCGTCGGGGCGGTAGGACGGCAGCTTGTCGTCGGGACCAGGCTGCTTGCCGTAGGCGCCCCAGTGGCGCTTGTAGGCGCCGGTCTTGGCGTCGAACACGATGATGCGGCGGTTCTGATAGCCGTCGGCGACGTAGAGCTCGTCCGCCGCTTCGTCGAGCAGCATGTGCGCCGGGCTGCCGAGCTGGGTCTGGCTGTTGGAGCCGCCGGGCGCGCCGGGCTTGCCGATCTGGCTCAGGAATTTTCCATCGCCGGAAAACTTCAGGATCTGCGCGTCCTGCTTGTCGTTGCCGGCGAGCCAGACGTTGCCGGCGGAATCGACGAAGATGCCGTGCTCGCTCTTCGGCCAGTCATAGCCTTCGCCGGGGCCGCCCCACGAGCGCAGCAGATTGCCCTCCTGGTCGAACTCAAGCACGGGCGGCGCCGCCTTGCAGCACTTGGTGGCGGGCGGATCCTGCATCGCACCCTTTTCGTCGTCCACCAGGGTGCCCGGCCGGTGCACGATCCAGACGTGATCGTTCCGGTCGACCGCAATGCCCGACACCTGGCCGAGAATCCAGTTGTCCGGCAGCGGCTTCGGCCAGAACGGCTCGGCCTGGAAGCGCGGCACGTCTTCGGCCGCCGCCGCGGTGGATATGAGAACAAAGCCGACAAGCGTCGAGAGCAATCGCATGGCCGCCTCCCTGTGGCCCCGCGGTCGCCTGCGGCACGCCTTCAGCGTGCGGCACCGGACGCCGCGGTTGGGACGACCTTAGCAGATTTTTTCGCGGCCTTCAGTCCGTACGCCAGTCGGGAACGGATGCCCCGTCCACCACGTCGAGCCGCAGCCACATGCCGATCTGCAAATGGGTCTGCACGCCGCAGGCGACGAAGTAGCGGCCCGCCTTGTCGGCCAAGAAAGAGAATTCCCCATAGCCGCCAGCGGCGGTGCCGGTGAAGGGAACCGGCGTCGCGGCGCCCGGAAAAGCGGTGTCCTTGCCGCTGAGCCGGTCCGGCATTTCGTCCTGGCGATAGACGCGCGTCACCAGCGCGCTATGCGGCACGCGCGAGTCTGCGTTGCGCATGCGCACGATCACGGTCCAGCCCGCCGGAACGACGATGCGATGCGAGCCGTTGTGGAAGCCGTTGTAGTTGAGCCCGTCGTTGCTCTCGCCAACGCCGGCATCAAGCGTGATGACTACGAGCTGGGCTTGGGATCTGGCCTGCATCCAATCGGGCAGGTTCGCGGCGCCGGCGAAACCGGCGGACAGCAGCCAGACGGCGAGGGTGAGCGCCCACATGGGCGAACAGGGGTGCAGAAGCCGTTTCACTGGATGCATCACCATGGGACCATGTCGGGGGAGGCACACTGGTCGCGGTCCAGACGCTGAAATGTGCCGTTGGAGCTGTGCGCCAACCCGAAGCACGCCCGGCGCGGCGTGCTTTATGCATGATTCGGCTGTACTTGCGAAATGCCGAACGCGTCTCGTCATGCCGGCCGGATCAGGCGCGACTGCACGTCGAGCAGCGCAGTGGCGAAGCCGGTCGTGTCGGCAACCAGCTCGCGCATCACCGAGAGCGGGGTCGGGTGCGGCGCCTCGATCTCGCCGATGACGGTGCCGAAATCGAAGCTCAGCTCGGCATCGAACTTGCGCGCGAGTTGCTGCATGCGGCGGTTGTCGGCGAGGCACGCCATGTGCAGGAACTTGAAGCCGCGATTGCGCGCGGCAAGCAGCGTGCGGCCGAGCAGCGCCGTGCCCACGCCATGGCTCTGCCAGGGCTGTTCGATGCTGAAGGCCGCCTCGGCTTCGCCGCTGAAGGTCGGGCCGAGCGGGCGCAACTCGCCGGCGCCGCGCAGCACGTCGTCGACAAAGAAGCCGTGAATCACGCAGTCGAGGCTGTTGGCGACCGCCACGTAATTGCACACGAACTCATCCGATACGCCGGCGCCGAACCGGCTCCGTCTGGTGTGGGCGTCGAGGCGCAGCAGATGCTCGCCGTAGATGTCGGTCTCGCCGGCTGAAATCTTTCTGATCCGGCCGCTCTCGGGAAGGATGTCGCGCATCAGGAACTCCTTTCATTTTGGTAGAGCCCGTGCTTCCTCCTGCAGCACCCCAGATTCGAGTCGATTGCCAGGTAATAGTGCAGTGCAGCAAAAATGTGACAAGTGCTTGATTGCACAGTTAATATTCATTTACCAAATGGGCGGTTTTGCCGCAGCAAATGCGGCAAAACAAAAGCAGCCGGCAAGCCGGCTGCTTTCGCTCAGGCAAGCGGTGCGGGGGCTCAGTGGCCGGCGTACGAACCCTTGGCGAACAGCCGCAGCTCTGCGGCGGTCGGGCGCATCTGCTTCACGCGCGCGGGAACCTGCGCATAGGCGCTCAGCCCACCCATGTAGGTGGCGAAGGCTGGGCTCTTCTGCACCGGACGGAAGATGTTGATGTCGAAGTGCTCGTCGGCGAGAGCTGCGGAAGCAGTGCCGAAGACGAGCGCCGCGGCAAGGATGATCTTGGACTTGG
>DATFWC010000269.1:0-16174 GCA_035259885.1 Xanthobacteraceae bacterium | reverse complement strand
GTACAAGCGCCGGCAGGCGGCGCCGGGGGTGAAAATCACCGCGCGAAATTTCGGACGCGATCGGCGCTACCCGATCACCAACCGCTTCCGCGATTCCGGCGCGCCGCTGCCGCAGCCCGATCCCGCGCTGCTGAAGGATCCGGGCATTGCGCGCAATGGCGCTGTCGATTTTTGAGCGAAACAGCGAGCCACTTGCTCCACCTCTCCCCGCGTGCGGGGAGAGGTGGGAGCAAGCCGCCTTCCCCAGCTTATTTGACTGACGACGAAAGGCCTCGAATTGGGCGCTACCGCGCGATGAAGGGCGGTCCGATCGTGCGCACCGAGCGCTTGCCCTGATCGGCCGACGGTGTCGCTGCGGCGGCGGGCGGTGGCTGCGGCGCGGGCGTCGCGGGGTCGGGCAGGGGAGTCACCGTCACCGGTGCCGGAGTCGCAGCCGCGTCGGCAGCGGCGGGCGGCGCCTGGCCTTTGCGTGCCGGCGGATTTTGTTTGGTGGCCCGCGCGTCCGGCTTGGGCTGCGTCAGCGCCTTGGCATTCTCGTCGGTGACAACAATGTCGCCGCGTTCGACCGGGTCTTCGACGCTTTTGAGCGTCTCGGCCCAGCTCTCGCCCTGCCGCCGGCAGCTGCACGCTGGGTTGAATTCCTGGCGATAGCGGAACGCATTGGGCAGGCTGGTATAGGGTTGGCCGCTGATCGACACCGCCTGCGCCACGTCCTCGCCCGGATTGCGATACGTGAACAGCATGACCTCGGCGGCCGGGCACACGCGCTGGCACGTCTGCTCGTCGTCGCGGAACTTGGCTTGGCCGGCCGAATAGGACACCGGGAAATAGAAGCCGTCGCAGGTCCGCACACAGATGGTGCGATAGGTGGACGACTGATCGCTCGGCGTCAGATCGCCTGACCCGAACGGCGAATTGATCCCGGCGTTGGCGTTGCCGCCACCGCCGCCGCCGAACAGCGTTTCGAAGAAGCCGCGCGGCCGCTGCGGCGGCGGCACCGCGGCGCTGCGATATTGCGGGCCGCAATCGTTCTGCCCGAGCGCGGCGCGGATCTGCTGGCGCTGTCCCTCCACGGCGCCGCGTCCGCTCTGCAGGTGCTGCAGGTCGGCATTGAGGCGATCGAGATTGGCGCGCATGCGCTGAACGCGGTTGTTGAGCTCATCGCATTGCGGCGGCTGGCTGCGGCCAAACAGGAAGAAGCCCGAGCCCTCGCAACCCGTGCGCCGCGCCTGCGCGACGGTGCGGTCGAGCTCGCTCTGCTGCGCCTGCAGCGCATTCTCGTAGCGCTGGATCTGCTCGCCGCGTCCGTCGCGGTCGAGCGCCGCCAGTTGCGCTTCGAGCCGCGCGCATACGGGATTCTGCGGCTGGGGCGGCTGCACTGCGACGCCCGGCGGCGCCGCGACGCCCGGCGGCGGCGCACCCGGCGCCCCCGGGTTCGGCGGCGGCAAGCTTTGCGCGCCGGCGCCGCTCGCGGCCGCGACGGCAAGCGCCAGGGCGGGTCCGATGATGCGAAACCGTCGAAGAATCATCACGCGTCCCATCGGCCCCAGCCGTCGTCCGGCCGGGGCGGATCAAGCGCGCCAAAATTGACCAAAGTGTGAATCACGGCAGAGACGTGGCACAAGAGTCATATCGCCTCAATACGTAACAGTTGAGACACGCAAGCCGCATGGCGCCGCCAACCACGCTCAATGGCGGGCTTCCGCCCGCAGATTCCACACTACGCCGGCGATGATCAGGGCGGCGCCGAGGAACACGAAAAGGTCGAGCGCCTCGGCGTAGAACAACCAGCCGACGAGCGCGATCAGCGGAATGCGAAGGAAATCGAACGGCACCACCACGGTGGCGTCGCCGGCGCGAAAGGCGTTGGTCAGGCAGAAATGCGACGACAGTCCGGCGATGCCCACGCCGAGGATGGACGGCACGTGCCTGGGCTCGAGATCGAGCCAGAACAGGGGATGGCTGCCGGCGAGTCCCATCGGCAGCTGCATCGCGTTCATCCAGAACAGGATGGCGAACGTGCTGACCTGCACGGTGAGCTGCTTGGTGGTGATGAGCGCGATGGCAAAGCCGAACGCGGCGGCGAGCACCAGCAGGACTGCCGGCTGGAACGTCGCGAGGCCAGGCCGCACAATGATCAACACGCCGGCGAATCCGAGAACGATGCTGCTGGCGCGGCTCACGGTCATGCGTTCGCCCAGGAGCGGCATCGCCAGCAGTGCCACCCACGCCGGCATGGTGAACTCAAGCGCGAACACGGTGGCGAGCGGCAGCAGCGTGAGGCTCAGCGCCCACGCATATTGGGACGCGAAGTGCACGCTGTTGCGCACCGCGTGCAGGCCCATCCGGCGCAGTGCCAGCAGCGGCCGCACCTCCGGATGTGTGGCGACGATCGCCAGCAGCACGATGAGGCCGCAGGCACTGCGGATGGAGAGAATCTCGAAAATGTTCAGTCGCCCGGCGAGGCCGCGAATGGACACCGCCATGGCGGAAAACGACAGAAGCGCGCCGGTCATCCAGAAGACGACCCGGCCGAGATGGGTGCGAGTCACGATGCGCCGCTGGTTATTGTGGTGATTTATTCCGCGTCGGGCTGGTTCTCCGGGCGCGCCTTGTCGAAAGCGGGAAGCGCCAGGCAGGCGGCGGTCGCGCCGACGATCTTGGGAAAGCTTTCGAGCGGCACGTTGAAGCGCCGGGCATTGGCGACCTGCGGCACCAGGCAGACGTCCGCCAGCGTGACGCGGTCGCCGAACGCATAGGGCCCGGGCTTGAGCCAGGTCTCGACCGCCTCGAAGCCGATCAGGATCCAGTGGCGATACCACGCGTCGATGGCGGCCTGGTCCTTACCCAGTGTCGACTTGATGTATTTCAGCGGGCCGACGTTGTTGAGCGGATGGATGTCGCACGCGATCGCCTGCGCCACCGCGCGCACCTTGGCGCGCTGAACGGGGTCGCTCGGCAGGAACGGCGGCCGCGGATGCATCTCGTCGAGGTAGTCGATGATGGCGAGCGACTGCGTCAGCACCTCGCCGCCGTCGAGTTCCAGCGCCGGCACCCGCATCTGTGCATTGACGGCCTTGTAGTCCGGGCTGAACTGCTTGCCGCCCTCCTTGGTGAGGTGGATCGACACCGTCTCGTAGGGCAGGCCTTTCAGGTTCAGCGCGATGCGGACCCGATAGGCCGCCGACGACCGGAAATAGGAATAGAGTTTCACGTATTCTCCTCGTCGTCGCGTCGCGCGCTGCTGCCCGCGTCGCCCTGCGCATTGGCCATGGCCTCGGCCACCAGCGCAGCCGAGCGCTCGCTCAGGAGCGTCAGTGCCCGGTCGAACGCCGCGCGGTCGGCGGGGTCGACCACCTCGAGCAGCCGCTTGGCGAAATCCAGGGCGCTCGGCGCGAGATCCTCATAGATTGCCCGGCCGGCGGCGGTGAGCGACAGCAGCGACTCCCGCAGGTCGGCGCGGTTGGTCCGTCGCACCAGGAGCTGGCGTGCCTCCAGCTGGGCGACGGCGCGCGACACCTTGGTCTTGTGCATGTGGCTGTGCGCGCCGATCTGCTTTCCGGTCATGACGCCGTATTGGCCGAGCGTCACCAGGACGCGCCATTCCGGCACGCCGATCCGGTAGCGTTCCGCATAGATGCGCGACAGCGCCTGCGACACCAGGCTCGCCACTACGTTGAGGCGGTAGGGCAGAAAGTCCTCGAGCCGAAGCGCGGCCGTCTCGCTGGCCGGAGCGATGCGATCGGTCTTCGCGTCCGTGCCGACGCGGTCGTGGATCATCATTGCCATGCTGCGACGCCCTCCTGTCCCCGCGCGAACATTGGCGGAAGTTGCCGGTACTGGCAACAAAGCCGCAGTATGCAGACCGGCGACCCGGTGCCTGATCCAGTGGCGATTGCAGCCATCCGGCCAATTGGTTACGATCGCAACAAAATCCCCGTGGGACACGTTGCCCGAGAGAGCGTCCGGCGTCCAAATCGTCCGCGACCGGTCCCATGATCATTTCAAGCAGGTGGGCCATGAACGAGCTGATCTCACCGGCGAGCGCCAGCCAGGCCGGAGAGCGCGCGGCATCCGCCATCGCGGCCGGTTACATGTCGGGCTTCGGCAACAGTTTTGAGACCGAAGCGCTCCCGGGCGCCCTGCCGCTTGGACGCAACTCGCCGCAGAAGGTCAACTACGGCCTCTATGCCGAGCAGCTCAGCGGCTCGCCGTTCACGGCGCCGCAGGCCGCCAACCAGCGCACGTGGCTCTATCGCATCCGCCCGACCGTGCGCCACACCGGTCGTTTCGCCAGGATCGACAAGGGCCTGATCAGGACCGCGCCGGAACGCGACGACAGCGAGCTGGCCATCGGCCAGCTGCGCTGGGGCCCGGTTCCCATTCCCAGCGAACCGCTGACCTTCGTGAGCGGGCTCGCGACCATCACCACGGCGGGCGACGCCGAGGCGCAGGGCGGCATGGCCAGCCACCTGGCGTTCGTCACCCGCTCGATGGTGCGCGAACATTTTTTCGATGCCGACGGCGAGCTGCTGGTGGTGGCGCAGCAGGGCCGGCTCCGCTTCCGCACCGAGTTCGGCGTGATCGACATCGAGCCGGGCGAGGTCTGCGTCATCCCGCGCGGCGTCATCTTCCGCGTCGAACTGATCAACGGGCCGGCGCGCGCCTATGTGTGCGAGAACTACGGCGGCAGCTTCGTGCTGCCCGACCGTGGACCGATCGGCGCCAATTGCCTCGCCAATCCGCGCGACTTCCTGACGCCGGTCGCGGCCTACGAGGACGCGGAAGAGCCGTGCACGCTGGTGGTCAAATGGGGTGGCGAGCTGTTCCGCACGGAGGTCGGCCATTCGCCGCTCGACGTCGTCGCCTGGCACGGCCGTTACTATCCTTACAAATACGATCTGCGGCGCTTCTGTCCGGTCGGCGCCATCCTGTACGACCATCCCGATCCGTCGATCTACACCGTGATGACGTCGCCGTCGGAAACTGCCGGCACCGCCAATGTGGACTTCGTCATCTTTCCCGAGCGCTGGCAGGTGGCCGAGGACACGTTCCGGCCGCCCTGGTATCACCGCAACATCATGTCCGAGTTCATGGGGCTCGTTTACGGCGTCTACGATGCCAAGCCGGAAGGATTCGTGCCCGGTGGCATGAGCCTGCACAACCAGATGCTGCCGCACGGACCGGACCAGGACGCCTTCGCGCACGCCACCAATACCGAGCTCAAGCCGGTGAAGCTGGAAAACACGCTGGCCTTCATGTTCGAGACGCGCTTCCGGCAGCGCGTCACCCGCTATGCGGCGAACCTGAGCACGCTGCAGCAGGACTACGCCGATTGCTGGAGCGGGCTGAAGAAGCGCTTCCGTCCCGACCGGCGCGAACCGGACTGACCAGCATCCCGCCCTCGCAACCTCAAGGGTCCTGAATGAAGCTCGCATCGCTGAGGCACGGCCGCGACGGTCGCCTCGTCGTGGTCTCGCGCGACCTCACGCGCGCCGCCGACGCGTCGGCTGTTGCGCCGACGCTGCAGGCGGCGCTGGAAGACTGGGAGGCGGCCGAGCCGCGCTTGACCGAGATCGCCGACGCGCTCGAGGCCGGGCACATCGCGCATCTGGCCTTCGACCCGGCGCGCTGCGCCGCGCCGCTGCCGCGGTCGTTCGGCTGGGCCGACGGCTCGGCTTACGTCAATCACGTCGCCCTGGTGCGGCGCGCCCGCGGCGCCGAGCTGCCGGCGTCGTTCTGGACCGACCCGCTGATGTACCGCGGCGCGTCCGACGGATTTTTGGGACCGCACGACCCGATCCGCGCCGGCGATCTCGCCTGGGGCATCGATCTTGAGGCCGAGGTCGCCGTCGTCATCGGCGATGTCGCGCAGGCGACGAGCCGCGACCAGGCGCCTGCTGCCATCCGCCTGCTCATGTTGCTCAACGACACCAGCTACCGCAACCTCATCGCCAGCGAGCTGGCGAAGGGTTTTGGCTTCCTGCAGAGCAAGGGCCAGACGACATTTTCCCCCGTGGCGGTGACGCCGGACGAACTCGGCCACGCCTGGGACGGCGCCAAGGTCGATCTGCCGCTGCTGTCATACGTCAACGGCCAGCCGTTCGGGCGTCCCAACGCCGGCACCGACATGACGTTCGACTTTCCCACCCTGATTGCGCATGCGGTGAAAACGCGCCCGCTTGGCGCCGGCGCCATCATCGGCTCCGGCACGGTGTCCAACCGCGACCCCGATGGCGGCCCGGGCCGGCCGGTGAGCGAGGGCGGGGTCGGCTATTCCTGCATCGCGGAGCTTCGCTCGGTCGAGACCATCCGCCACGGCGCGCCGAAAACGCCGTTCCTGTCGTTCGGCGACCGGGTGCGCATCGAGATGCTCGGCGACGAAGGCCAGTCGATCTTCGGCGCGATCGATCAGGAGGTGGTGCGCTATCCCGCGGCGTGACGCGGCCGCGTCACACCACCGCGCGCAGGGCAGCCAGCATTTCGGTGCAGGCCTTGGCGCAGTCGTCGCAGGCCTGCGCGCACACTCGGCAGTGCCGGTGCATCTCGCCGTGGCGGTGGCACTCGTCGCCGCAGGTGCGGCATGCCGCCCCGCACACGCTGAGCTGGCTTTCGAGAATCTGGCGGCTGGCGCCGGCCTTGGAGCGGGCCACCACCGAGCCGGTCGCCAGGCAGATCGCCGCGCAGTCCAGATTCTGCCGGATGCAGCCGAGCAGCCCTTCCACGTCGCGCTCCGACAGGCAGGCGTCGGCGCAGGCGGTGCAGGTTCCGGCGCAGATGTAGCAGGCCTCGATACAGCGGCTCATCGCATCCGGATGGGTCGGTCGCGCGGGATGGGAGCGCAGCGCGGCTTCGACGATGGCGGGCATCGGGAACTCCCTCGACGGCGGCTTGTGGAGTTTCGGAAGGCAACATTTCCAGGCCCCATTGGTTCCGCTGGAACTTGCAACTCCTTGATCCACGGGAACTTCACGGCCTCCGGGGCGGCGGAGTGCCATCGCCGGCCATCGCCCGGAGCAGCCGCTGGCTGACCCCGCCAAAGGGCCGATTCTCACCCGTTCTGGTGAAACCGGTGCGGCGTCCCCATATGGGCGCTCGCCACCACCGGAGGGTTTCCATGTACCGCCTGCGCCTTGTCCGCTTCACTCATGCCTGCCTCATCGCGGCGTTCGCGCTGCTTGCCGCAGGCGCTGCCTTCCTGCCGGGTGCGCAGGCCGCCGACGAGCCCGATCTGATCTTCAAGAAATCCACGGTGTTCCACTGGGTCTCGCCCAACGACAAGCTCGGCACCTATGCGGTGGACGATCCCGAGGTCGACGGCGTGGCCTGCCATTTCACCGTGCCGGAGAAGGGCGGCTTCAAGGGCTGGGTCGGGGTGGCCGAGGAGGTGTCCGACATCTCGCTGGCATGCCGGCAGGTCGGGCCGATCCGCTTCAAGGACAAGTTCGCGCAGGGCGACGAGGTGTTTCGCAAGCGCCGCTCGCTGGTCTTCAAGAAGATGCAGATCGTGCGCGGCTGCGACGTGAAGCGCAACGTGCTGGTCTACGTGGTCTACTCCGACCGGCTGATCGAGGGCTCGCCGAAGAACTCGACCTCGACCGTGCCGATCATGCCGTGGGGCCAGGACGCCGCCACGCCGAAATGCGCCGATTGGCTGGAGAAGTGATTGCGGGAGTTGGCTGCCGCCGCCGCTCAGTCGAGCAGCAGGCCGCGCTCGCGCGGCGTGCCGAACAGGGCCCAGCCGTCGAGCGGCCGGCGGTGGCCCGGCAACACGATGGCGTCGCGCCGTCCGAAGTCCAGCCGACCCAGCAGCTCCTGCAGCGTCGGCAGCAGGGCGTAGACCCTGACATCCGCGTCTTCCGCCGCCACCACGGGGCGAAGCGTCAAGTCTGGCGAGAACTTGGAGGAAAAAGCGAAGCTCATGGTTTCGGTCCCGTGAGCGCGACGGCGCTCCTGTTGAGTCGCGCGAGGAGGCAATCGCGTTCAAAGCCAATTTGTTCCTGCCTCATCCGGGGAGATTTCGGGCTGAAATTGCGGCCGGCGTCAGCCCGGCGGGTAATGACAAAAGCGTTGGTTTTGCATCTGCTTGCCGCCGTCTCTTGACGGCGGCGCCCGGCCCACGCATTGTCCGGCCATGAGCGGCCCCTTTGCGATCGGCATTTGCCGGGAGATTACGAGCTAGCGCACGCGCTGGCTGCGGCCGTCTTTTCTCGAATCGAGATAAAAGGGACGCCCGGCCAGCGGAGGCCAGGTGTCCGATGGAACTGAGGCTTTACGACACCCTGACGCGCGAGAAGCGCGTGTTCGAGCCGCTCGACTGGCAGGACGCCACGATCCCGCCAGAGCGCAAGCGCGTGCGCCTCTATGCCTGCGGACCGACCGTCTACGATTTCGTGCATATCGGCAACGGCCGCATGGCGGTGGTGTTCGACGTGCTGTTTCGCATGTTGCGCCACATCTACGGCGCCGACCACGTCATCTACGTGCGCAACGTCACCGACGTGGACGACAAGATCAACGCCCGCGCGGCCGAACGCGGCATCGCCATCCGCGATCTGACCGAGGAGACCTACCGACACTACCGCGAGGATGTTGCGGCGCTCGGCTGCCTGCGGCCGACCGTGGAGCCGCGCGCCACCGAGCACATCGACGACATGAAGGTGCTGATCGAACGGCTCGTCGCCGACGGACACGCCTACGTGGCCGAGGAGCATGTGCTGTTCCATGTGCCGTCGATGTTGGACTACGGCCAGCTGTCGAAGCGCTCGCTCGACGAACTGATCGCCGGCGCGCGCGTCGACGTCGCGCCCTACAAGCGCGACCCGCAGGATTTCGTGCTGTGGAAGCCGTCCCGGCCGGGCGAGCCGGCATGGCCGTCGCCGGCAGGAATCCGGACGCCGGGCCGGCCCGGCTGGCACATCGAGTGCTCGGCGATGTCGTGGCGCCACCTGGGCGAGACCTTCGATATCCACGGCGGCGGCATCGACCTGGTGTTTCCTCATCACGAGAACGAGATCGCCCAGTCGCGCTGCGCCTTTCGCACGCCGTTCATGGCGCGCACCTGGATGCACAACGGCTTCCTGCAGGTGCAGGGTGAAAAAATGTCGAAGTCGCTCGGCAACTTCGTCACCATCCACGAGTTGCGCCAGCACTGGCCGGGCGAGGCGATCCGCCTGGCGCTGCTGCAGACGCACTACCGCCAGCCGCTGCCCTGGACCGAGGCCGGGCTGCGCGAGGCGAAGCACCATCTCGATTCCTGGTATGCGCTCACCGCCGAGGTCGAGCCCGGCCTGCTGTGCGCCGATGTGATGGATGCGCTGGCCGACGATTTGAACACGCCCAAGGCGCTGGCCGCCCTGCACGAGCTCAGGAGCGAGGCGGCCAAAGGAGTGAAAGCGGCAGCCGCCTGCCTCAAGGCCAGCGCGCAGACCCTCGGTCTGTTGCAACTTCCGCCGGCGCAATGGCGCGACTGGCGGCCAGCATCGCTGGCCATCGACGAGGCGCGCGTGACCAGCCTGATCGCGGCGCGCAACGCCGCGCGCAAGGCCAAGAATTTCGGCGAGGCCGACCGCATCCGCGACGAGCTTGCCGCCATGCGCATCGAGCTCAAGGATTCGAAGGACGGCACGACCTGGCAGGTGACGCCATGATGGCGCGCGCGCATCCCGCGCTGGGCTTAAGGCCCTTCCTGCCCGCGGATACGCCGCTCCTGGCCGAGATCTTTCGCTCGAGCATCGAGGACCTCACCGGCGACGACTACAGCCAGGAGCAGCAGCAGGCCTGGGCCTCCGCCGCCGACGACGAGGAGGATTTTGCGGCGCGCCTCGCCGAGCGGCTGACCCTGGTCGCCACCTTCGGCGGCTCGGTCGTGGGCTTCGCCGCGCTCGAAGGCAAAGACCACATCGACATGCTGTATGTGCATCCCGCCGTGGCCGGGCAGGGGGTGGGCACCATGCTGGTCGATGCGCTGGAGAAGCTCGCCGCCTCGCGCGGCACGCCGCGCCTCGTGGTCGAGGCGAGTGACAGCGCCCGCGATTTCTTCCTCGGGCGCGGCTACGTCGCCCAGCAGCGCAACAGCGTATCGCGCCAGGGCGAGTGGCTCGCCAACACCACCATGGAAAAGCGGCTCGCCCCGCGGAGCGCACCATGAAACCCGTCGACACGCCGTTTCCGCAGCACTGGCTCCAGGACCAATTGACCATTATCGCTCGCAACGCGGCTCACGGGATAATGGTCAATTGGTCCTTGATCGCCGTCAAGCTCGCGGTCATCGCGCTCGCTGTTCTCCTCGCCCTGTACTATTTTGGATTCCTCTGACCATGGCCCGCGAACGCCTCTATCTCTTCGACACGACGCTGCGCGACGGGGCGCAGACCAACGGCGTCGATTTCACCCTGCACGACAAGCTGGTCATCGCCGCCATGCTCGATGACCTTGGCATCGACTACGTCGAGGGCGGCTATCCCGGCGCCAACCCCATCGACAGCGAGCTGTTCGCCGAAGACCGCAAGCTTGCCACCACGTTCACGGCCTTCGGCATGACGCGCCGGCCCGGCCGCTCCACCTCCAACGACCCGGGCCTGGCGGCGGTGCTCGAAGCGCGCGCCGACGCCATCTGCTTCGTCGCCAAGTCCTGGGACTATCACGTGCGCGTGGCGCTGGAGACCACGCCGGAGGAAAACCTCGCGTCGATCCGCGACAGCGTGCGCGCGGCCAAGGCCAAGGGCCGCGAAGTACTGCTCGACTGCGAGCACTTCTTCGACGGCTTCAAGGCCAACCCGGCCTACGCGCTGGCCTGCGCCGAGGCGGCCTACCAGGAGGGCGCGCGCTGGGTCGTCCTGTGCGACACCAACGGCGGCACGCTGCCGCACGAGGTCGAGGCCATCGTCGGCAAGGTGGTGAAAAGAATTCCTGGCGATCGCGTCGGCATCCATGCCCACAACGACACCGAACAGGCGGTCGCCAACTCGCTCGCCGCCGTGCGCGCCGGCGCGCGCCAGATCCAGGGCACGCTCAACGGGCTGGGCGAGCGCTGCGGCAACGCCAACCTGGTGTCGCTCATTCCCACGCTGAAGATGAAGCCGGAATTTTCGGAAAAATTCGAGATCGCGGTGTCGGACGAGAAGCTCAGGAGCCTCGTCCACGTGTCGCGCAGCCTCGACGAGATTCTCAATCGCGCGCCCAACCGGCACGCCCCCTATGTCGGCGAAAGCGCCTTCGCCACCAAGGCCGGCATTCACGCCTCCGCCATCCTCAAGGAGCCGGCGACCTACGAGCACGTGGCGCCGGAAACCATCGGCAACCGCCGCAAGCTTCTGGTCTCCGACCAGGGCGGGCGGTCGAACGTGCTGGCCGAACTCGACCGCATCGGCATCGCGGTCGATCGCAACGACCCGCGCGTGGCGCGTCTCCTCGACGTGGTCAAGGACCGCGAGGCCGCCGGCTACGCCTACGAGGCGGCGGATGCCTCGTTCGAGCTGCTGGCACGGCGCATGCTCGGAAAAGTGCCGGCATTCTTCGAGGTGACGCAGTTCGACGTCAATGTCGAGCAGCGCATCAATGCCAGGGGCGAGCGCGTCACCGTCACCATGGCGGTGGTCAAGGTCAGGGTCGGCGACGAGAGCCTGATCTCCGCCGCCGAAGGCAACGGCCCGGTCAACGCCCTCGATCTCGCGCTACGCAAAGATCTCGGCAAGTACCAGAAATACATCGAAGGCCTGAAGCTCACGGACTATCGCGTCCGCATCCTCAACGCCGGCACCGAGGCGGTGACGCGCGTGCTGATCGAGAGCGAGGACGAAGCCGGCGAGCACTGGACCACGGTGGGTGTGTCGCCCAACATCATCGACGCCTCGTTCCAGGCCCTGATGGATTCGATCATGTACAAGCTGGTCAAGTCCGCCGCACCGGCATGAGGGCAAGCCGCATGATCGACCACGTCTCCATTGCGGTGCGCGATCTTGCGGCGAGCGCTGCCATGTACCAGCAGATGCTCGCCGCGCTCGGCCATGCCAAGCTGGTCGTGCGTCCCGACACGATCGGGTTCGGCAAGGCCTATCCGGAGTTCTGGCTCAATCACCGGCCCGCGATGGCGGATGCCGACGATGGCCTTCACGTCTGCCTGCGGGCGCGCTCGCGCGAGGCGGTGGATGCGTTCCATGCCGCCGCGCTGCGCGCCGGCGCTACCTGCGACGGTCCACCCGGTCCGCGGCCACACTATTCTGCCGGCTACTACGCGGCTTTCGTCCGTGACCGCGACGGCAATCGCATCGAAGCCGTGACCTTTCTCGAAGCTCCGTAGGGTGGGCAAAGGCGCGCGCACACCACGCCATCAACGTGTCATGCCCCTCGATCGCGCCGTGCCCACGCGTTGCCGAACATGCTCACGTAATGGTGGGCACGGCACCTTTGCGAGTCATTACATTTTGACAGCTCGGCGTAAGGCGCCTTGGCCCACCCTACGAATTCACCGGAGCCAGGGCTACATCCGCTCGATGCTCGGCGCCGCCTCGCGCGTCTCGGTTTCCGAGAGCGACGCGACGGCAGCGCGCAGCATCGGCAGAATGTCCTCGACGCGGTCCGCCACCAGCGTGTTGACGGCGAGGCCTGGACGGATGAAGGCGAGCTCCGTCATGTGATCGAGCAGCGCACACAGCGGATCCCAGAAACCTTTGATGTTGGCGAGGAGGATCGGCTTCTTGTGGCGGCCGAGCTGGGCCCACGTCATCTGCTCGATGGTCTCTTCCAGCGTGCCGATGCCGCCGGGCAGCGCCACGAATGCGTCGGCGCGCTCGAACATGGCGCGCTTGCGCTCGTGCATGTCGCGCGTGACGATGATCTCCTGGGCGCGCGTCAGCTTCTTCTCCCGGTCGGTCAGGAATTCCGGGATGATGCCGGTGACCTCGCCGCCGTGGTCGAGCACCGCCGTGGCGAGCGCGCCCATCAGCCCGAGCGAGCCGCCGCCATAGACCAGCCGCACCCGATTGTTGGCGAGAAGCTGGCCGAAATCGCGCGCGGCTTTCACGAAGGCCGGATCGGTGCCCGGACCCGAGCCGCAATAGACGCAGATCGTGCGAATCACAGTCATTCTCGGCATGTGGCAGTGGCCTTGCCGTCCCGTCAAGGCACGCCCCGGTGGGCCCGTCCGGGATAACGATCCGGGGCCGGCAGAGTTCGAGCCGGCGGGGCATCGGCGCGCCCGCCGCCTGGCGCGGTTTGGCGGGTGCATGGCGGCCGGCAAACCTCTATATGAGAGGTGTTCCAATCTGATGCCCGATCATTCATCGCCGGACTTCATGACCGCTCCTCCCACGTCGGCCCGCCACGGCAAGGCCGTAATCTCTCCCGATCGCACGGCGCTCGTCACCACGCTCGTCCACCTGTGGCCCTACATCTGGCCGGCGGACCGGCGCGACCTCAAGGCGCGCGTGATGGCGGCGATGGTCCTGCTCCTGGCGGCGAAGCTCGCCACAATTGCCGTGCCGTTCACGTTCAAGTGGGCAACCGATGCCCTGGTGGGCGAGGGCAGCGCACCGTTCGCGCCGGACGACTGGATCGCCTGGGCGATCGCTGCCCCCATCCTCATGACCATCGCCTATGCCGGCATGCGCATCGTGATGGGGGCGCTCACGCAGATGCGCGACGGCCTGTTCGCCAAGGTGGCGATGCACGCGGTGCGGCGTCTGGCCTATCGCACGTTCGAGCACATGCATCGCCTGTCGCTGCGCTTCCATCTCGAGCGCAAGACCGGCGGTCTCACCCGCGTGCTGGAGCGCGGCCGCAACGGCATCGAGACCATCGTGCGCATGGTCATCCTCCAGCTTGCCCCCACCGTCATCGAGCTGACCCTGATCGTTGCGGTGCTGCTGTACCAGTTCGATTGGCGCTACGTCGCCGTGATCCTCGTCACAGTGACGCTGTACATGATCTATACCTATCAGGCGACCGAGTGGCGCATCGGCATCCGCCGCAAGATGAACGACAGCGACACCGACGCCAACGTCAAGGCGATCGATTCGCTGCTCAACTACGAGACGGTGAAATATTTCAGCGCCGAGGAGCGCGAAGCGCGCCGCTACGATCGGGCGATGGAACGCTACGAGGGCGCGAGCGTGAAGGCCTACACGTCGCTCGCGGTGCTCAACACCGGGCAGGCCGTGATCTTCACCGCCGGCCTCGGCGCCGCCATGGTAATGTGCGCCTCCGGTATCAGGGCCGGGACCAACACGATCGGCGACTTCGTGATGATCAACGCCATGATGATCCAGCTCTATCAGCCGCTCAACTTCATGGGCATGCTGTATCGCGAGATCAAGCAGGCGGTGATCGACATCGAGACGATGTTTTCCATCCTGGCGCGCGAGCCGGAGATCCAGGACCGACCGGACGCCGAGCCGCTGCGGGTGACGCGCGGCGCCATCCGGTTCGATGATGTCCGCTTCGCCTACGAGCCGCAGCGGCCGATCCTCAAGGGGCTGAGCTTCGGGGTCCCGGCCGGCACTACGGTGGCGATCGTCGGCCCGTCGGGCGCCGGCAAGTCGACGATCTCGCGGCTGCTGTTCCGCTTCTACGACGTGACCGGCGGTCGCATCCTGATCGACGGCCAGGACGTCCGCGACGTCACCCAGTCGTCGCTGCGTTCGGCGATCGGCATGGTGCCGCAGGACACCGTCCTGTTCAACGACACGATCCGCTACAACATCCGCTACGGGCGCTGGGAGGCGAGCGACCAGGAGGTCGAGGAGGCGGCGCGGCTGGCGCAGATCGACGGCTTCATCCGGCTGTCGCCGCACGGCTACGAGACCGAGGTCGGCGAGCGCGGCCTGAAATTGTCGGGCGGCGAAAAGCAGCGCGTCGCCATCGCGCGCACGATCCTGAAAGGCCCGCCCATTCTCGTGCTCGACGAGGCGACCTCGGCGCTCGACAGCCATACCGAGAAGGAAATCCAGGACGCGCTCGAGCGCGTGTCGCGCAATCGCACGACGCTGGTCATCGCCCACCGCCTGTCCACCATCGTCGGCGCCGACGAGATCATCGTGCTGGACAAGGGCCTGATCGCCGAGCGCGGCACGCACCGGCAGCTGCTCGCCGCCGGCGGCCTCTACGCCAGCATGTGGAATCGCCAGCGCGAGGCCGAGGAAGCGCGCGAGAAGCTGGCGCGCGTGGCCGACGAGGAGGATGCGCCCAACCGCAATCCGCCTCCGGTCATGGACGAGCTGGCGGCCGCCGACGTCCCCGATGCCGCGGAGTGACTTAAATGTCCGTCCTCGCCTCGATCCGCTCGCAGTTCGTGCCCATCCATCGCGACGGCTACATGTTCATCGGCATCTTTGCGCTGGTGAGCCTGATCCTGTTCGTCGTCTGGTCGCCGCTCGGTTGGCTGGGCACCATGGCGACCGCGTGGTGCGCGTTCTTCTTTCGCGACCCGCCGCGCGTGACGCCGGTCGGCGATCGGCTCGTTGTGGCGCCGGCCGACGGAAAGGTGAGCCTCATCACCAATGCGATGCCGCCCAAGGAGCTGGCGTCGAGCCTGGGCGAGCGGCCGCTGCCGCGCGTGTCGATCTTCATGAGCGTGTTCGACTGCCACGTGAATCGCAGCCCGGTGAGCGGACGCATCGAGCGCATGGTCTACACGCCGGGAAAGTTCATCAACGCCGACCTCGACAAGGCCAGCGAAGACAACGAGCGCAACTCGCTGATCATCGCGTGCGGCGGCGGGCGCATCGGTGTGGTGCAGATCGCCGGGCTCATCGCCCGCCGCATCGTGCCGTTCGTGCGCGAGGGCGGCGTCATCAGCGGCGGCGAGCGCATCGGCCTCATCCGTTTCGGCTCGCGTGTCGACGTCTATCTCCCCGCGGGAGTGAGGCCGCTGGTCGTCGAGGGCCAGACCGCGATCGCCGGCGAGACTGTCGTTGCGATCTTGGCGCCGGCGACGCTGTCCGCGCCATCCGGGTGAGCTGATCGGCGCATTCGTGCACGAGTTTGCGTGTCGCGCGCCGGTCGTCCAGGTTCCACGGGATCGCTGGATGTTCCGTACGTACTGCTACGAGGGTCGCGCCCTCGCTTCAAATGCAAATGCAAATATTAACCGGGTTTAATCGATTTTCCGCCCTTAGTTGCCGCGATCGAATGCAATCGGCGTTCTCTGTTCCATTTCGGTCGGCAACAGCATGAC
>DATFWC010000268.1:0-4733 GCA_035259885.1 Xanthobacteraceae bacterium | reverse complement strand
ACGCCGAGATCGCGGTTGATGCGGCGGATGATGGAAAACACCTCCTTCACCAGCAGCGGCGACAGGCCCATGGACGGCTCGTCCATGAGAATCATTTTTGGCCGCGCCATCAGGGCGCGGCCGATGGCCAGCATCTGCTGCTCGCCGCCGGAGAGATAGCCGGCAAGGCCGCTGCGCTCGCGCAGGCGCGGGAAATAGTCGAGCACCATGTCGAGGTCGCGGGCGACCTCGTGGTCGCGGCGGGTGAAGGCACCGAGCCGCAGATTTTCGCGGATGGTCATGTCGGCGATGATCTTTCGCCCCTCCATCACCTGAAAGATGCCGCGCCGCACGATGCGGTCGGGGTCGATGCCGTCGATACGCTGTCCGTCAAAAAAAATCTCGCCGCGCGTGACTTTTCCGTCCTCGCTCTTGAGCAGGCCGGAGATGGCCTTCAGCGTGGTGGATTTGCCCGCGCCGTTGGCGCCGAGCAGCGCCACCACGGCGCCGCGCGGCACCTCCAGGCTCAAGCCGCGCAGCACGAGAATGACCTCGTCATACACGACCTCGACGTTGCGCACGGCGAGCAGCGGCGCGGCGGCGGGCGCGGGAGCGGGACCTGGGCTCGTCTGGTGCGGTTGGAGATTCATGTCACGCCTGCGACCAACGTGCTGTCATCCCGCCGAGCGCAACACCCTCGGCTGTCATCCCGGACGGCGAGCGCAAGCGAGCCGATCCGGGATCCAAGTACCCCTGCGTTGCCGATTTGACTCGGCGTTTCGCCATCAGCACTGGGATACATGGGTCCCGGCTCTCGCGCCTGACGGCGCTCGGCCGGGATGACCGCCGAGGATGCTGCGCGAGCCGTCCGGGATGACAGCCGAGGAGGTGCATCACCACCCCTGCCACTCGGGCTTGCGCGGCAGGTCGATGGTGGTGACCTTCTCGAGCTTGATGGTGCCGTTCTTCATCAGGTCGCCGAGCGGCGCGTCGGTCGCGCCCGACACCTTGGCGCGATAGAGGCTCACGGTCAGCGTCGAACGGTGGTCGGACTCGGTCCAGGTCGACGGGATGCACACGCCCTCCATGCCGGCCGGCACCCAGTCCTTCTTCTGGTAAAAGCCCTTCTTGACGTTGGGCCCGGTGACGCCGCCGTTCTTGCCGGCCCAGTCCATGGCCTCCTTGAGGTACATGGCGGCGCAGACGGCGGCCAGGTAGTGCACCGGCCGATACGCCGTGCCGGCGGCGTCGGAGATTTTCGACACGTCCACCAGCGTCTTCATGCCGGGCGCATCGCCGCCCCAGGTGACCGCCGTGCGCAGGGGGAACACGACGCCGTCGGCAGCCTCGCCGGCGGCCTTGGCGGCGTTCTCGTCCATGCCCCAGACATTGCCGAGGAACTGCACCTCGGTGCCGACGTTCTTGCACGCCTTGAGCACCGCGATGTTGGAGCCGGCGGTGTTGCCGAGATAGGCGTAGTTGGCGCCGGAATTCTTCAGGGTCAGGCACTGCGCCGTGTAGTCGCCGGGCGTGAGCGCGAACTGGATCGGCGGCAGCACGTCGAAGCCGAGCTCCTTGGCGAGCGCCTCGCCGGCCTCCTTGGGCGCGTTGGGGTACGGATGGTTGGCGCCCATGTGGACGAATTTCGGCTTGCCCGGCTTGCCCTTCTGCTTCCAGTCCTGCGCCGCCCAGGTGAGCATGGCGCGCAGCGCATCCGAATAGCTCGGGCCGTAGAAGAAGTTGTACGGCGCGGGCTTGGCCTTGCCACTGACGCCGGCCGGATCGGTAAGGGCCGCCGCATAGGACGCGGAGACGTACGGGATCTGATCCTGCGCCACGAAGCCGGTGAGCGCCTCGGTGTCGGCGGTCCCCCAGCCGAGAATGGCCGCGACCTTCTCGCCGACCCACTTCTTGTACTGGGTCACGGCGCGCGGCACCTGGTAGCCGTAGTCGACCGTGTCGACATTGACCTTGGTGCCGTTCACGCCGCCCTTCTGGTTGACGTAGGCCATGGCATCGGCCGTGCCCTGGCCGAACGGCACGCCGACGTCGGCGGTGGCGCCGGAATAGTCGGCAAGATGGCCGATCGCGATCTGGGCATTGGCCGGAGCAGCGGCCGCCGCCAGCAGCAGAACGGCCGGCAGTGAAGCGGCCAGCGTTCCGCGCAGGAGTGAATGTGGCATGATCGAGTTTCCTTCTTGCTTGAGGTCGTAACGCATCCCCGGCCCGTTCTGACCTCAGTAGGAGAACGGGTAGAGTTTCCAATAAGCCTTGATCCGCCGCCAGCGATGGGCCAGCCCGTCGGGCTCGAAGATGAGGAACAGCACGATGACCAGCCCGATGGCGATCTCGCGCAGGAAGGCGATGTTGTTCTTCAGCGCCAGCGCCTGATCGATGGCGCTGCCGCGCAAGAGCGCGCTCAGGCCTTCCATCGCCTCGGGCAGCAGCACCATGAAGGCGGTGCCCATCAGCGTGCCCATGATCGAGCCCAGGCCGCCGATGATGACCATGGCGAGGAACAGGATCGAGCGGTCGATGGCAAAGCCCTCGTTGGACACCACCTCCTGGTAATGCGCATAGAGCGCGCCGCCGATGCCGGCGAAAAAGGCGGCGAGCCCGAACGAGAGCGTGCGATACCGGGTGAGGTTGATGCCCATGATCTCGGCCGAGAGGTAGTGGTCGCGCACCGCGACCAGGGCGCGCCCGTCGCGCGTGCGCACCAGGTTGGTGACAAGCAGGTAGCAGACGACCACGTAGGCGAGGACGACATAGAAATATTGGCGGTCGCCGCGCACGACGTAGCCGAACAGCGTGAACGGGTTGGCGATGGCCGGCACGGCGCCGCCGGTAAACCACTCCGCGCGTGAAAAGAAATCGAGCAAAATGTACTGCGCCGCCAGCGTGGCGATGGCGAGGTAAAGACCCTTCAACCGCGCCGCCGGCAGGCCGAAGACCAGGCCGACGGCCGCCGTCACCATTGCGGCGAGCGGAATGGCGAAGAACACAGGGACTGGCAGTTTCGAGCTCAGATAGGCCGAGGTGAATGCACCGAGGCCGAAGAACGCGGCGTGGCCGATCGAGATCTGGCCGGTGAAGCCGACCAGGATGTTGAGCCCGAGGGCGGCGATGCCGAGATAGCCGATCTGGATGAGGATGCTGAGCCAGTACTGGCTGAGCACGAGCGGCGCGCAGGCGAGCAGCGCGACGCCGACGGTTGCCGCCCAGCGGCCGCCCGCGGTGGGGAAGATGGTGGTGTCAGCCGCGTAGGTGGTGCGGAAATCGCCGGCGGGAAGAAGGCTTGCCACCATGACTACACCCGCTCGATGTCCCTGGTGCCGAACAGGCCGTAAGGCTTGATCATCAGGATGACGACGAGGACATAGAACGGCGCGATCTCGTAAAGATTGCCCCAGTGCAGGTATTCGCTGTCGACGAAGTGCGCGAGATTTTCCAGCAAGCCGATGATGATGCCGCCGAGCACGGCGCCGACGATGCTGTCGAGGCCGCCCAGGATCACGGCGGGAAACACCTTGATGCCGTAGACCGAGAGCCCGGCTGACACGCCGTTGACCACGGCTACCACCACGCCGGCAACCGCCGAGACCACGGCCGAGATCGCCCACGCCATGGCGAACACGGTCTTCACCGAGATGCCGAGCGACTGCGCCACCTGCTGATCGAACGCGGTGGCGCGCATGGCGAGGCCGTGCTTGGACGACTGGAAGAACCACGCCATGGCGGCCATCATCACGACCGACACGACCAGGCTCATGAGGTAGACTGTCTGCATCTGCATACCCAGAACGGTTACGGTCTGGGCCGCCAGGATGGGTGGGAACGGCTGCAGGTTGGTGCCAAAAATCCACTTCATGGCAGCCTGGAACACGGTGGAGAGCCCGATCGTCACCATGATGACGGAGATGACCGGCTCGCCGATCAGCGGACGCAGCAGGCACACCTGCAGGGCAATGCCGAACAGCAGCATGAAGACCAGCGTGATCGGCATGCCCCACCAGAACGGCAGCTGATACCTGGTCAGCAGCCACCAGCATACCCAGGCGCCGATGAGCAGGAACTCGCCCTGGGCGAAGTTCACCACCTGGGTGGCCTTGTAGATCAGCACGAACGACATGGCGACGACGCCGTAGAGCGTGCCGACGATGAGGCCGTTGACCAGGAGCTGGACGAGGAGCTGGGTGTTCATCGGCCGCGCCTCATTCCGCCGCCGCCAGCCGCGGCGGCGCCTCGCCCGCCGCCAGATCGATCACGGCCAGCGTGGTGCGGATGCGCTGGGTGATGCCGTCCTGGAAGCGGATAACAGTGTCGACGTCGATGTCGGCCTGCCCGGCGTAGATCGCCCGGATGATGTCGTCGTATTTCTCGCCGATCACGCTGCGCCGCACCTTCCGCGTCCGCGTCAGTTCGCCGTCGTCGGCGTCGAGCTCCTTGTACAGCAGCAGGAATTTGGCGATGCGCTGGCCGGGCGGCAGCGCGGCGTTCACCGCCTCGACCTCGCGGCGCAGCAGCCGATAGACCTCCGGACGCGAGGCGAGATCCGTGTAGGTGGTGAACGCGATGCGGTTCTTCTCGGCCCACTTCGCCACGATCGAGTAGCGGATGCAGATGATGGCGGCGAGCCAGGGGCGCCCTGCCCCGAGGATCACGGCCTCCGCGATATAGGGAGAGAATTTCAGCTTGTTCTCGATGTATTGCGGCGAGAAGCGCGCACCGTGGGTGGTGGCCGCCAGATCGCG
>DATFWC010000267.1:0-5538 GCA_035259885.1 Xanthobacteraceae bacterium | reverse complement strand
CCTCAACGCCGAAGACCAGACCAGCCTCGACGGCATGGAGATCTGCGTCGACCTCGCGCTCATCGACGCGGCGAGCGAAGTGGCGGTGCTGCGCGGCGGCGTGGTGGAGCACCCGAAATACAAGGGCCGCCGCGTGTTCGGGGCCGGCATCAACCTCACGCATCTCTATCACGGCCACATTCCCTTCGTGTGGTATCTCCAGCGCGACCTCGGCTATGTCAACAAGGTCTATCGCGGCCTGGCGCGCGCCGACGGCGCGCCGCCCGACGAGTTTGGCGGCGACAGCATCGAGAAGCCGTGGATCGCCGCGGTGGAAACGTTCGCCATCGGCGGCCACTGCCAGGTGCTGCTGGCGGTCGACTATGTGCTGGCCGAGCGCACCGCCTTCCTGACCCTTCCGGCGCGCAAGGAAGGCATCATCCCGGGCGCCGCCAACATGCGGCTGCCGCGCTTCACCGGCGACCGCATCGCCCGCCAAGCGATCCAGTACGAGCGGCCCCTGCCCTGCGACAGCCCGGAAGGGCGGCTGATCTGCGACGAGATCGTCGAGCCGGGCGAGATGGACGCCAGCATCGACCGCGTCGTCGCCGGGCTGACCAGTTCGGGCGTGGTCAGCGCCGCCGGCAACCGCCGCGCCATCCGCATCGCCCAGGAGCCCCTCGACATGTTCCGCAATTATTTCGCGATCTACGCGCGCGAGCAGGCGTTCTGCCATTTCAGCCCGGCGCTGATCGCCAACCTCGAGCGCCACTGGAACGCAGCCAGCCGCAAGCTGTGACGCGTGTCCCGGACGCGGTGCAGCGCGAGCGCCAAGCGCGAGTGGTGCACCGCAGATCCGGGACCCAGCTATCCTGTGCTGCCAAGAACCGGGGTCCCGTGTCTGCAGCGCACCGCTTCGCGCTGCGCTGCGCACGGGACCCGCGCTTAACCCGCGCGCGCCGCAGCGACTTTCGCCGCCTTGGCCTTCAGGCGCTCGATGGTCTTGGCGGTGTCGACAACGAAGCGCGTGTGGCTGCCGCCGCTGATCGGTTCCAGCGTGTCCTTCACGGCCACGTCGAACACGATCTTGCGCTTCTCCACCGCGTTCACCGTGACAGTGATCTCCACCTCCATGCCGGGCAGCGTCGGCGCCAGGTGTTTCAGCGCCACTTCCATGCCGACCGAATCCTCGCCGGGATCGGCGTGCTGAAGGATGAGCTCGCGGCAGGTGAGCTCGACGTCGCGGATCAGACTGGGCGTGGCATAGACGCGGCCCTCCTCGCCCATGAAGCTGATGGTGCGGTCGCGGTCGACCGTGAGGCGGCGCGTGAACGTGGTTCCGGCGTGGATTGTGTCCTTCATGCTCAGCCCTGCTCGTAATTCTGCAGCATATGCTCGCGCACGAACCGCGCGAGCTCGGCAAGGTCGCGTTCGCCGACACCGCCGGCGACCGCCGCCGAAAGTGATGTCAGCGCGCCGGCGGCGACCGGCGTGGGCACGCCCGACGCCGCGCCGGTGGCGACCGCCGACATCAAGTCCTTGCGCAAAGTGCGCAGATCGAGCGAGACGTCGGCCTGCTCGCCCCTGAGCACCGGGATCTTGGCGGCCAGCCAGTTGGTCGCCGTCGGCGCCTCGCGCAGCACATCGAGCATCTGGTCGAGGTGCAGGCCCTGCTTGAGGCCGAGCGCCAGCGATTCCGACAGCGCCTGGATGTAGGCGCCGAGCCCGAGGTTGACCGCGAGCTTCATGGCATAGCCGGCGCCGACCGGACCCATATGGACGATGCGGCGCGCCAGCTTGTCGAGCACGATGCGCCCGCGCTCGACGTCCGCCACGGCGCCGCCGACCATGGCCAGGAGCTTGCCGTCTCGCACGCTCGGGATGGTGCCGAGCACGGGCGAGTCGATCAGCCGCGCTCCTTTGGCGGCGACCGCGGCGGCGAGTTCGCGCCCGGTCGTCGGTTGCAGCGTGCTCATTTCGATGAACAGGCGGCCGGCCACGTCGCTGCCGAGAAAACCGCCCGGGCCGGTGAACAGCTTTCGCACGCCGTGGTCCTCGGTGATGATGGAGATCACCACATCGGACCGGTCGGCGACCTCGCGCGCGTTCGCCGCCACCGCCAGACCGCGCACCGCCTCGGCGCGCGCTTTCGCTTCATCCTGATCCCAGGCGACCACGTCGAACCCGTGCTCGCGCAGGCGCCGCCACATGGCACCGCCCATGCGGCCGAGACCGATCAGCCCGATTTTCATGCGATGCCCCCTCAACCCTGCCGGCGAGCGGCGCCAGAGCACGATCCCGAAAAGCCCGGCCCGGACGTGATCCGGGCTGCCTACCGGTTCCAGGAAAGGATCATGCTTCCACTATCATACGAGAGCGCATGACGATTCGCAGAAAAGTCATGCCGCTCTCCCTTCAGTCGCCTTCCACCTCGCCGGGCGCGAACACGTACTTGCTGCTGCAGAACTCGCAGGTCACCGAGATGACGCCGTTCTCCACCATGTGATCGCGGTCCTCGGCCGTGAAGCTGCGCAGCATAGCGGCCACCCCCTCACGCGAGCACGAGCATTGCGATTGCAGCGCGATGCTCTTGAACACGCGCACGCCGCGCTCGTGGAACAGCCGGTACAGCAGCCGCTCGCTCGACACCGCCGGATCGATCAGTTCGATGTCCTGCACGGTGGAAATCAGCGAACGGCCCTCCACCCAGGCGTCGTCCTCGGGGACGACATGCGGCGTCGTTCCCTCCGGGGCATTGCCGGGATCGAGATCGGCCTGGCGCATGCGCTCCGGCGACTTGGGCAGGAACTGCAGCAGGATGCCGCCGGCGCGCCAGCGATGGCGCACACTGCCGCCGTCCATGCGGAACTCCTCGGCGACCGCGAGACGGATGCGCGTCGGGATCTGCTCGGAGCGGCGGAAATACTCGTGCGCGGCTTCCTCCAGGCCGCCGCCCTGCACCGCCACCAGCCCCTGATAGCGGCTCATGTCCGGCCCCTGGTCGATGGTCATGGCGAGGTGGCCATTGCCAATGAGCGCACCGGGTGTGGCCTCGCCCGCCGCGATGGCGGCATCGACGCGGTGCTTGTCATAGCGGGCGCAGGCGCGCAGGCGGCCGGGCGAGGTGAAGTCCACCACCAGCATGCGCACCGGACCGTCGGTCTGCGTCTGCAGGATGAATTTGCCGCGGAATTTCAGCGCCGAGCCGAGCAGCGCGGTGAGCACGATGGCCTCGCCCAGGAGCTTGGCGATCGGCGCCGGGTAGTCGTGGCGCGCCAGAATGTCGTCAATCGCCGGGCCGAGCCGCACCACGCGGCCGCGCAGATCGAGCGCCGCCACGGCGAACGGCTGCACCGTGTCGTCGGCGGAGGTCGCCGCCGGCGCACGGGTGGGGATGGCGATGTCACTCATCGCGCCTCCGCGTCCAGGCACCAGGCCAGAATGCCCCTCTGCGCATGCAGCCGGTTCTCCGCCTCCTCGAACACGACCGACTGGGGCCCGTCCATCACCTCGTCGGTCACCTCCTCGCCGCGGTGCGCAGGAAGGCAATGCATGAACAGGGCATCGGGTTTCGCCTTGGCCATGAGCCGGGCGTTGACCTGATAGGGCTTGAGCAGGTTGTGACGCCGCGCCCCGTCCTTGTCGCCCATGGACACCCAGGTGTCAGTGACCACGCAGTCGGCACCGGCCACCGCGGCTTCCGGATCGGTCAGGATCTCGATCGCGGCGCCGGACGCGTTGATCCACTCGATCAGCGGCTTCTTCGGCGCCAGCTGCCGCGGCGTGGCGACCCGCAGGCTGAACTCGAAGCGCTGCGCCGCGTGCACCCACGAGTTCAGCACATTGTTGGCGTCGCCGGCCCAGGCGATGGTGCGGCCGCGGATCGGACCGCGATGCTCCTCGTAGGTCATCACGTCGGCCATGACCTGGCACGGATGCGAGAGGTTGGTCAGGCCGTTGATCACCGGCACCGTGGCATGGCGGGCGAACTCCAGAAGCGCCGGATGGTCGAGCATGCGCAGCACGATCGCGTCGATGTAGCGCGACAGCACGCGCGCCGTGTCGGCGATGGTCTCGCCGCGACCGAGCTGCATCTCGTTCGCGGCCAGGATCATGCTCTCGCCGCCGAGCTGGCGCATGGCGACGTCGAACGAGACGCGCGTACGGGTCGACGGCTTTTCGAAGATCATCACCAATGTCTTGCCGGCGAGCGGCTTGTCGACGATCCAGCCCTGGCGCTTCACCTGGTCCTTGAGCACGCGGCTGGCCTCGAGGATGCCGCGCAGCTCCTGCGCCGAGACCTCGGTGAGATCGAGAAAATGGCGGATGCCGTCGCGGCTCACGTGGCGATCTCCGCCTTGTCGGCCATGTTCTGCTCGAGCCGCGCCGCGGCGCGGTCGAGCCGCGCGACGGCCTCGGCGATTTCCGGCTCGCCGACGATGAGCGGCGGCAGCAGCCGCACAACGTTGTCGCCGGCCGCGACGGTGAGCAGCCGCTCCGCCCGCAGCGCGTCGACGAGATCGCCGGCCGGAACCAGCGCGCGCAGGCCGATCAGGAAGCCGTCGCCGCGCACCTCGGCGATCACCGCCGGATGCCGGTCCTTGACCTCGGCCAGGCGCTGCTTGAACAGGAGCGCGGTCTGCTGCACCCGCTCGAGGAAGCCGGGCGCCAGCACCACGTCGAGCACCGCGTTGCCGGCCGCCATGGCGAGCGGGTTGCCGCCGAAGGTCGAGCCGTGGGTGCCCGCCGTCATGCCCTTGGCGGCCTCGGCGGTGGCGAGGCAGGCGCCGAGCGGAAAGCCGCCGCCGAGCCCTTTGGCCAGCGCTATGATGTCGGGCGTGACGCCGGTCTTCTGGTAGGCGAACAGGTGGCCGGTGCGGCCGACGCCGGTCTGCACCTCGTCGAAGATCAGGAGCAGGCCGTGCTCGTCGCAGATCTGGCGCAGGGTTTTCAGGAACGCGATCGACGGCATGCGCACGCCGCCTTCGCCCTGCATCGGCTCGATCAGGATGGCGGCCGTCTCCGGCCCGACCTCGCGGCGCACCGCCGCCGCATCCTCGAGGGCGAGATGGACGAAGCCTTCGACCACCGGCCCGAAACCGTCGAGATGCTTCTTCTGTCCGCCCGCCGCCAGGGTGGCGAGCGTGCGCCCGTGGAACGCGCCCTCGAAGGCGATGATGCGGAAGCGCTCGGGCGCGCCATTGGCCGAATGGTACTTCCGCGCCGTCTTGATGGCGCCTTCCATCGCCTCGGCGCCGGAATTGGCGAAGAACACCACGTCGGCGAAGCTTTCCCGGCACAACCGTTCGGCCAGCCGCTCGCCCTCCGGGATGCGATAGAGGTTGGAGACGTGCCAGACCTTCTTGGCCTGCTCGGTCAACGCGGCCACGAGATGGGGATGCGCGTGGCCGAGCACGTTCACCGCCACGCCGGCGGCGAAGTCGAGATAGCGCTCGCCATCGGTGGCCGTCAGCCACGCGCCCTCGCCCCGCTCGAAGGCGAGATCGGCGCGCGCGTAAGTTGGCATGAGGCGCGACGACACGTGGACCTATCCCACTC
>DATFWC010000266.1:0-4075 GCA_035259885.1 Xanthobacteraceae bacterium | reverse complement strand
GCAGCAGATGCTGGCCATCGGCCGCGCCCTGATGGCGCGGCCAAAAATGATTCTCATGGACGAGCCGTCCATGGGCCTGTCGCCGCTGCTGGTGAAGGAGGTGTTTTCCATCATCCGCCGCATCAACCGCGATCTCGGCGTCACGGTCCTGCTGGTCGAGCAGAATGCCCGCGCGGCGCTGGCCGTTGCCGGCTACGGCTACATCATGGAGCAGGGCAAGGTCGTGCTCGACGGGACGGCGGAGGCGCTGCGCGGCAACGAGGACGTCAAGGAATTCTACCTCGGCGGCGCCGGCGAGCAGCGCAAGAGCTTCAAGAACCTGAAGAGCTTTCGCCGCCGCAAGCGCTGGCTGTGACGGCGGTGCGCTAAGGCGGCCTCCTCATATCGCCTCCGAGGCGGGCGAGCAGTTCATCAACGCGAGATATCAACTCGCGTGATCGGGTGATGGTCCATTGGCTGTCCTCGATCTGCCGCCGCAAGACTTCGCGTTCTTTTCGAACGGAGGCGATCAGGTCTCGTGAGTTGCCAAGCTGCCGGGCGAAATTGTTTTCCACCGGAGACCCCCAGGCTGCGACGGAAACGGTCTCGCGTGGGGAATGTTCCACAAAAGGGACCACTGCCTCGATGAAAACGGACCACAACATCAAAACAGACCAGCGCCCTTAGAACAGGGGGGAGTCATTTGTCAGAATGAACCTCCCCCGCCTGTCAGAATGAGACGGCAGTTGCAGTGTTTTCAACGGCTTGAGAAACCTCTGCCGCGAAGGAGGTCGGCGACCCGGCCTCAGCCGGGTCGCCGGGTGGGGCTCTCCGCAGCTGCCACCAGCGGTGCTTATGCCAGTGCCTTCACCGCGCTGGCGCGGCGGACGCCGTGGCGCCGCGCAACTGCGTCGAGGCCACCAGCGTGCCGATCCTGCGCCCCATGTCGCGGCCGACTACGGTCGAGAACCGGTAGTGGAAGCCGGCATAGATCCGCGCCGACGCGACTTCCTCGTTGTAGTCCTCGACCGTCTTCCACGTGCGCGTGACGCCCGGCGCGGTGGTGCTGGTCAGCGAGAACTGCGGGACGTCCGGGCCGAGCACGTGCGTGAGCACAGCGCCGACCGCCGACGAGGTGATGCAGTGGGCGCAGGGATATTCCGGATGCATCGGCGTATCGCCCAGCGGCAGCCACGATGCCTCGCGCGGCGTTGCCGCGTTGCCGGTGATGTCGGCGTTGCGGATCGCGGTCAGCGGGCGCCAGAAATTGTAGGCATACTTGCCGTCCATCACGGCGATGATCGCGTCGCTGCCGGCCATGGCGACGAGGGCGAGCAGGCGGGCGCAGTCGACGATGTCCATCTCCTTGGCGGCCGCGAGCTGGCGCACGATGGGATTGTACGAGCGCGGGCCCGTCATCAGCCAGAACCGGCCGATCGTCGTCTGCTCGGCCGTGCGCACGGTGCTGTTGCGCGCCCCCAATTCGCGGATCTCGTTGAGATCCTTGGTCCACACCTCCGAGTCGAGCGCCGGCGGGGCGGCCGGGCGGAACTGGTCGCCCGAGGTCATGGCCCACGGCGTGACGGCGGGGAATTGCGAGAATACCGGGATGGTGGTGGGCACATAGACGCCCGGGCTGGTGCGCGGGCGATAGCTTTCCGGCGCGTCGGCGCCGTCCTTCGCGCGCAGCGCCAGCATCTCGGCGGCTGCAGTCTTGCCGAGCGCGACGCCTTTGACCTTCGCTTCGCCGTCCGGAACGGCGGCCAACGAGGCCGCGAGGGCGGCATCGAGGGCCTCCTGCCGCTCGGGATGAAACGCGACGAGCGCGGCATGCGCCGCCGCTGCCGCCGCCGCATCCTTCGACAACGTCCGCTCGGCCGTCAGGGTGAGCCGGTAGGGGGCATAGCGCCGCTCGATGGCATTCACGGCCTCGAACACCGCGACCTGCAGGATCGCCATCTGCCGCGCATTGTAGGCGGGCGTGGTCTGCTTCTCGATGGCGATCGTCTCTGCCCGGGCGTTCCAGTCGGTGACGACATCGGCGCGGACGGGAGGGGTCGGCAGCAGCGCGGCAAACGCGGCCGCCAGCACGATTGCCGGCGCCGTCCGTGTTGACCAGGTCATGGGCGAACTCCTGAGTTGGTGGCCTTGAGGCAGCTTGGCGTCCCACGTGAATTCGCCACATGGTTGATGAAACGCCATATGCGCGCAACAACATGCTACCATTGTCCGTCTCGACCGCGCCAATTGATTTTTCCTATGTCGTGGATGCGCGTGCGTGACATGTTGCCGCCTGCATGCATAGCAAGACGCTATGGTGCGGCAGAGAATGTCGCGGGTTGCTCATGCCGCGCGATGGGCGAAGCCATCAACGCAGAGGATGCGAGGACGCGCGGGACAATCAGGACGTCGGGGACCTCTGGCCCGGCGCCACGGGCAAACAACGCCAGCGTTCCAACAACGTCAAATCATCCGCTGACGTGTGCGGTCGCTGCGATTCCATCACCGGTATGATGGGCATTGGCTTTCGCCGGCGGTCCCATTACGCTCCCAGGCGGACGGGAACGCCGCCGCGCACGGCTCGCTGGCGCAGGGAGTATATGGTGTCGGGACTTGCACGCGTTACGGCTTTGTTTCTCATGCTCGGCGCGCCGGCGCTGGCGCAGCCATGCAATCCGGTCATCGACGGCACCTACTGCGCGGAGAATATGAGCAGGCAAGGCGTTTCAAGGTCGCGCCCGACATTCGCGCCGGTCGAGAGCATCGGGAGCGACATTCTGGTCGGCCAGGATAGTGACCCGGCGACCTTCGGCGCCATCACCTTCAGGGGAAACGGCACACGGTGCATCGGTCTGTTGCGCCGTGGCGCCTGCAGTTGAATGGGATCATGACATGAGGACGACGCGCAACGCTGCCGTGATGGCTGCTGCTGTTCTTGCCGTGCTCGGCTGGGGCGCGGGCGCGCCGGCGTGGGCGCAGGACAGCAAGGACCGCACGGTCGAGCAATATACCTGCAAGGATGTCATGCGCGAGAGCGGCCCCAATCGCGACGTCGCCATTGCGTTCCTGCACGGCTTTCTGCTCGGCAAGTCGGGCAGCTCGAAGTTCAACGTCGACGTGCTGCGCCAGCAGAGCGACGCCTTCATCGAGCACTGCCTGGAGAACCCAAACGAAAAAGCCGTGGACGCGGCCGCCAAGGTGAAGTCGTAGGATTGAGCACGGGAAGCCTAAAGGCATTTTCCATTCACTGTGCCCCATCATGCCCGGCCTTGTGCCAGGCATCTCGCTTGGCAATGCAGGGCCGTGCCCAATGAAGCGAGATGGCCGGGACAGAGCCTGCCCCGGACTTGATCCGGGGCCCGGCCATGACAAGCACCCGTGTCGAAAATGCCTTAGCGGCCGGGTGAGCCGGCGTCCGCCGTCCGGTCGTCGACGTAGCGGACGCTGATCGGGCGGCCGGCGATCGAAGCGGCAAAGCCCTTGGACAACGGCAGCGGTGCGCAGCGAGCGAGCGCGGCATCGATCGCGCTCCGGTACACCTTCCTGGTGTCGGCCGCGGTACCTGGCGTCGTATAGGTGACGAACGGCGGGGCCATGATCTCGCCCGAGCGCTTCAAGCTGAAGCGCACCGACATCTGCACGCCTTCGTGCGCCTGCTCTCGCGTCGGCGGATCCCAGCACGCGCGCAGCGCCGCAAACAAGTCGTGGATGGAATCGATTGACGCGTCGGGCGAGGGCGCCTTGGCCGGCGCGGCGTCGCGGCTGCTGATCGTCAGGGCGAGGGTTTGCGGAAGAATCTCCGGCACGCACCCGCTGTTGTCGCAGCCCGGCGGCTGCAGCCGCACGGTCGGAGTGTCCACGCCGACCGACGGGTCGGGCCGCGGCGCGAGCGGAACGGTGCCCGGTCCGATCCGGTACATCGGAACGGTGCGGGCCGCGGGGCCGGGCGCCACCTCGGTACCGCCGGGACCGATGCCGCCCGGATTGTAGCCCCTGACCGGCGCGCCGGGTGCGATCAGCGTGCCGCCCGGCCCGGGCACCTCGGTCATCTGCGCCCACGCCGATGCGTCGAGTCCGATCGCCAGCGTGAGCGTTG
>DATFWC010000265.1:0-2129 GCA_035259885.1 Xanthobacteraceae bacterium | reverse complement strand
CCGCAGGGCCGCGTCACGCCGTCTTGGGGGCGCCGGGTGGTCGTGCGCCCGGTACGGCCGTGGGTGCGCCGGCCTTATTTCGCAACGATTGTCGCCGGCGTTCGTGCTCGGCACGAGCATCGCCGCGATTGGCGTCGGAGTGGCTCCGGTGGCGCCGGGCATGGGCTGGTGCCGGGTCGACCCGGCCCGAACGCGGCTAGGCTAGAGCATGATCGCGAAAAAGCCTGGCCCGGACTTGATCCGGGCTGGGTACCGGTTTTCGGAAATATCATGCTCCAAGCATAACTTAGAGCGAGATGGCGATTCGAAGAAAAGTCATCTCGCTCTAGTGGGACGATCAGTCACGCGAATCGCGACCGACGAAACAGAGCAGAGGCGGGATCGAACCCGCCCCTGCTTGCCATTCGCCAGCCGTGATTTCGCTGGCGGTTGCCTTCAGGGCGTCGCAGTCGCGAGCGACGGAATTTCGATGTCGATCGCCAGCGTCGATACCGATTGGCCGCGATCCATTCGCACCTGCACCTTGTCCGGCAGCACCGAGATGTGCTTGCCGATCACCGTCATGATCTCTTCGCGCAGCAGCGCCAGCAGATCCGGCTGGCCGCGCGTGGAGCAACGCTCGTGGGCCAGCAGGATCTTGAGCCGGTCGCGCGCGACCGGCGCAGTCCCGCGTCGCTTGATCCAGCCAAACAACGTCATGCTGCTCTCCGTCCGAACAGTTTTTCCATCAGACGCTTCTTGTCGGTCGGAATCGTCATCGGAACGTTTTCACCCTTGAGGCGGCGCACGGCGTCGCAATAGGCGCGCGACGGTGCACTCGACGGACTGCATATCGTGACCGGCGAGCCGATGTTGGAAGCACGCAGCACATCCTCGCTCTCCGGCACCACCCCGAGCAGCGGGATGGAAAGGATATCCAGCACGTCGTCGAGGCTCAGCATCTCGCCGCGGGCGGCGCGGCCGGCATCGTAGCGCGAGATCAGCAGGTGCTTGTTGATCCGCTCGCCCTTCTCGGCCTTCTCGGTCTTGGAATCGAGGAGCCCGATGATGCGGTCGGAATCGCGCACCGAGGAGATTTCCGGGTTGGTGACGATGACGGCGGTGTCGGCATGCCGCATGGCCAGCGTGGCGCCGCGCTCGATGCCGGCTGGGCTGTCGCAGATCACCCAGTCGAATTTCTGCTTCAGCTCCCCGATCACGCGGGCGACGCCGTTGGCGGTCAGCGCATCCTTGTCGCGCGTCTGCGAGGCCGGAAGCAGCCAAAGCGCGTCGAGACGCTTGTCGCGGATCAGAGCCTGCTGCAGCTTGGCGGAGCCCTGGATGACGTTGACCAGGTCGAACACCACGCGCCGCTCGGCGCCCATGACCAGGTCCAGGTTGCGCAGGCCGACGTCGAAATCGACCACCACCACGGTCTGACCCGTCTGCGCCAGGGCTGCACCGAGGGCAGCGGTGGACGTCGTCTTGCCGACGCCGCCTTTGCCGGATGTCACGACCAAAACCTGTGCCATTGTCGAAGTCCCTGTCTTCAGTTGAGGGGGGCGATGAGCATGACGTCACCTTGCAGCCACGCCTGGATGGGCTGGTTGCGCAGGCTCGGTTCCATGTCTTCGGCGGTGCGATAGTAGCCGTCGATGGCGAGCAGCTCGGCTTCCGCCCGGTGGCAGAAGATACGGGCGCGCGCGTTGCCGGCGGAGCCGGCCAGCGCGCGACCGCGCAGCGTGCCATAGACGTGAATAGAGCCTCCGGCGATGATTTCGGCGCCGGACGCGACCGAGCCCAGCACGGTTACGTCGCCCTGCGGAAAGACGACGGACTGGCCGGAGCGCACCGGGCTCTCCAGCACCAGCGAGCTCGGCTCCTGTGCGGCCGGGGCGGGCGCCGGGGCCGGGGCGGGCGACGCGGCCGGCGGCGACGCGGCGGGCGGCGGCGCGTTGACCGGATCGAGGGGGCCGGCGGGACGGCCGCCCTTGAGCACGGGCGGCAGCTCGGGTCCGACCTCGGCCGGATTGGCGCCTTCAATGCCCATGATGCGGATGTCGCGCGTCTGCAGTTCGGCCACCAGATGGGCGATGGCGTCCTTGCTGAGGTTCACCGCTGAAAGGTCAAGCACCACGGGCTTGCCGACG
>DATFWC010000264.1:0-5817 GCA_035259885.1 Xanthobacteraceae bacterium | reverse complement strand
CGGTGCCGATAGGCACAGCCGCCGGGCGGGAACGCAACGCTGTCGCCGCGCCACAACAGGTCGCCCACCGGTAGCGTCTCCAGGCGCGCCGCCAGCTTTTCGCGGGATGCCAAGCCCGGCCCGGACGACGTCCCGCCCTGCGCATCCGGGGAAAGCTCCCAGCGCCACAGCGTTGCGCCGGCGGCGCCGGCGCGCAGCGCCGCCGCCTGCTCGCCGTGCCAGGCCTCGCCGTCGCCCAGCCTGCGGCCGCCAATCGTGACGCTGCCATGCACGACGAAAATCATGCGGGCGCCCGCCGGCCAGGCGACGTCCGCCCCGTTGGTCAGAACATCTTCGATCAGCCGCAACAGCGGTGCCATGCGCGTCTCCCGGCCCGCACCGTAGCATTGCGGTCGCCCGTGTGGCAGGGTCGGACAAATGCCGCCGGGAGTCTCGTTCGGCACCGCACGCGCGGGCGCCACGATTGTGTTTGCCGTGGGCGTAGCCGCCGTCGTGGCGCTCGCCATCGCGGCGCGGCCGGCCAAGCGCATGGTCGACTTCGACCAGTCGTTCTACCTCACGGTCGCCTACGATCTCGACCGCCACGGCGTGTTCAGCAACGGCGTGTTCGACAGTACCGACAGCACGGCGGCGCCGCCGCCGCCCGGCATGTTCTTCGCGCCGCTCTATCCGGTGCTGATCTTCGCGGCCGTGCAGGTCGATCCGCGCTTCGCCCGCGCGGTCGCCTGCACGGTGGAGGCCGACCACAAGAAGCGCGACCTCGACACCTGCGAGATCTATCCCCGCCCGATGCATGTCATCCACGTGCTGTTTCTCACGCTGGGCATTCTCGCCATCGCGCTCGCCGGCGAAGCGATCTTTGCCAGCCGCCGCGTGTTCTACCTGGGCGGCATCCTCGCGACCGCCGCGGTCGCGATGGAAGCCGACCTGTTCTCCTACATCATGACCGGGAGCGTCTGGCTGTCGCTCTACAGCCTGACCCTGTGTGCCTTCGTGTTCGCGCTGAAGACGTGGCGCGCGCGCTGGTTCATTGCCGCCGGCGGTTTGCTGGGCGTGCTGTGCCTGACGCGCCCGTCCTTTCTGCTGTTGGCGCCGGTGCTGCTGTGCCTGGTTGCCGCCTATGCGCGTTGGATTGCGATCGAAGCCTGGACCCGCAATGCCACCGCCTTCGCTGTCGCATTCGCCATCGTGATCGCGCCGTGGCTGGCGCGAAACCAGGTCTCGGTGGGCAAGTTGCGCTTCACCGAAGAATACGGATCGGCGACGCTGGTCGAGCGCTTCGCCTTCAACGCCATGACGGCGCGCGAGTTCTTTCTCGCCTTTCCGTATTGCGTTCCGGCGATCGGGCCGCCGATCGTCGAGCGGCTGGCCGGTGCCGACGCCATGCGCCGCTTCGAATGGAACGAGCCGGGAAGCTTTTTCGAGATCGGCCGGGCGCGCCGCAAGGAGTTGGTGGCGGCGCACGGGCGGCTCGACCCGATCATCCTCGAGCTTGTGGGCGATGAAATGCGGCGCAACGGGTGGAGCCACCTGGCAAGCACCGTGCCGCTGGCATGGTGCGGCCTGTGGGTGGCAGGGGTCTTGAGCCTGGCGATGCTGCCACTGTTCGTCTGCGCCTGCGTCGCGGCGGTGCGCCGGCGCAACGCGCTGTTCCTGGCCTACGCACTGCCCGCGCTGATCCTGGTGGGCGTGCACGCGGCGATCGCAAACCACTACCCGCGCTACAATCTCGGGCTGATCGGGCCGTTCGCGGTCGGCGCCGCGGCAGTCATCGCGGGTCCGCTGCGCGCAGCGCGTCCGCAATCGCGATCTTCCGCGCCAGCAGCGTGATCAACTCCATCTGCGCGCGCAGCTTGAGGTGCAGGTTGAGCAGCATGATCAGGCTGATGACGACCCAGGTATAAAGGATGAGGTCTACGCCGCGGCTGATCCCGACCAGCGCAGCCAGGCGCGTGGCGTGCGACGGGACCCAGACGAAATAGAGTCCCCACGAAGCTGCAATCACGGCCAGCAGGCCGATGATCGGCGCCTGCCGCCAGGTCATGGTGGAATAGAGCAGGACGGTGAACAACATCAAGGTGAGCAGGAGCTGGGCGATCATCGGTGCAGCCTCCGGGCGAACAGGTCGAGGATAATGAGCAGCGCGTCGAACAGCGTCTGCCCCTTGGCGAGCGAGTAGGCGCTGTAATGGATGGTCACCGGCGTCTCGACGTATTTGAGGCCGCTGACCGCGATCTGGTGCAGAATCTCCGAGGCATGCGCCATGCGGTTCTGCCGCAGGTGGATGCGGCTCGCGCCGTGCCGCGTCATGGCGCGCAAGCCATTGTGCGAATCCGTAATGCTCAGGCCCGTGGTGGCGCGCGTGAACCAGACGGCGGCCTTGAGCAGCGCCCGGCGCTGCGCCGGCAGGTTGACGGCGCTGCCGAGGAAGCGGCTGCCCAGCGCGAAGTCGGCGCCGTGGCGCACCAGTGCGTCGATCAGCCCGGCAATGTCGGCGGCGCGGTGCTGGCCGTCGGCGTCGAACGTGACGATGACATCGGCGCCCTGCGCCAGGGCGAAATCGAGGCCCGTCTGCAGCGCCGCGCCCTGGCCGAGGTTGATCGGGTGGCGGATGATGGTGGCGCCCGCCTGTGCCGCGCGCTCGGCGGTCTCGTCGGGCGAGCCGTCGTCCACCACCACAACGCGGTGCCCGGTGGGCATCACGTCGGCGACGACGTCGGCAATCACCTTCGCCTCGCGATAGGCGGCGAGAATCACCCACACGTCGCTGGCCGCTGGTCGTTCCATGGCTTTCCCGGCAGCTACATCATGATGTCCGCCGACCCCGGGGCCGGCAAGGGACATAAACGCGCGAAGCGGCTCGGGGTTGCTTAAGCTTTGCGAAGGACGATGCACATGGCATCGAACAGGTTGACCGGCAGGCCCATCGTGCCGGCCCTTGCAGCGCCGCCACGCCAGCCCAGCATGCGCTTGAGCTGGAACGTGATCAGCGACAGCGGCACGATCTTGCCCGGATGATCCAGCCGCTCGACCGTCAGCCCGAGCGCGCCGGCGAGGCGCCGAAAACTTTCGGGCGTGAAGAACCACAGGTGCTGTGGCGGCGTCATCAGCCGCCAGCGCGGGCCGGCCAGCCGGGCATGAAGGGAGGCGAAGTCGCCAGTGGTGAGCACGATGATGCCGCCGGGGTTGAGATGCTGCGCCGCAAGCGCGAGCGTGCCGCGCGGGTCCGGCAGGTGCTCGATGACGTCGAGCAGGATGACGACATCGAACGGTGCGAATTTTTTCAGCGTGGCGGCGTCGGCCACGCCGGTGACGACATCGAGCCCGTTGCTCCGCGCATGCGCCGCAGCGTCGGCGGCAAGCTCGATGCCGGCGACGTCGTAGAATTTTTTCGCTTCCTGCAGGAAGAAGCCATAGGCGCAGCCAAGCTCGATCAGCCGCCCCGACAGACGGTAACGCCGGATCACCTCGACCGTGTGGGCAAACTCGCGGCGCAGCACCGGCTCGCTGCCGAGATAGTCGCCATAGCCGTCGGCATGCTGGCCGGAAAAATAGTCGTCGGTGTAGTAGGCAGCAGGATCGAAATCCGTGGCCCGGCTGCGCCCGAGCCCGCACGCCCCGCAGCGAAAAATGTCGCAGCCATTCTTGGCATAGAGCAAGCGCTGTGGCGTCGGCTTTCCGCAGGCGGGGCAGTCGAAAATTTCGGGCGTCTGCAGCACGTTGGATTTACACTCTTCTGTCATCCCGGACGGCGAGCGGCGCGCAGCGCCAAGCGAGCCGAACCGGGATCCAAGTACCCCGGCATCGGAAATAAACGCAATGCAGGAGTATATGGATCCCGGCTCTCGCGCTTCGCGCTCGGCCGGGATGACAAGTGGCGATGCTGTGCACGGTTTCGGACGTCACGCGCGCAAGGCGGTGAGCATGTCCTCGATATACTCGTCGCCGTTGGCGATGACGAGCATCATGGCGTAGGGGCGAAGCTGCGCCAGCGATTTCGCCAACGCCTCGTCGGAGGTGTTGTCGCTGCCGAGGACGAGCACCGTGGTCATGACGTGCTTGACTCCGCAGGCTTCGCCGATGATGGCGGCGGCCGGCGCGTTCTCGCCCGCGGCGGCGATCATCACCACCAGGTCGGCGGTGGCGATCTCGTCGACGAGGTTCTTGGTGCGCCCGGCCAGATCCTTGAGCCAGCCGTCAATGGAGAACTTTTGTGCGTCGCGCGGCGTCGTGAAGGCCGACGCCGTGAAGAAAGCGGCGCGGCTCCACTGGCGCGCCGCGAGATGTTTTGCGACGCGCTCGCTCCGGGCGTCGAGCGCGATGACCTTGACGTTGCGCGGCTGCGAGTTGGGGGCGTCGATGCGGAATTTCGCTTCCGCCGCCGTGGTCGCGCGTGCACATCCGCCGATCATCGCGGCGCCTCCCGCCTACACCGACGCGTGGACCGCGTCGGGCCGCACCTTGAGGTGCTCGCGCGCCGCGTCCTTGAACGGCTGGTCGGGCGGCAGGATCACCGAGGCCGAGCGCACGCGCTGGTGCGCCGGATCGACGCCGGGCGGCACCAGGTCCTTCTCGGCCAGCGCCTTGGCGGCGCGCATCAGTCGATGGCGCGCCATGATGATGCCGTTGTCGGTTGACACCAGGTTCTCCTTGGTGCGGTCGACGATCGGCCCCATGCTCTCCTGCAGCGAGGCGTCCTGCATGGCAAAGCCTTCGACGCCGCTGTAGGTCTTTCCCGCTTTCTGGGCGGCGCGGTCCATCAGGTAGTCGTTGTCCTTGTTGGCGATGGGATAGAACGTCCCGGGGATGCACTTGGCGTGAATGCCCTGGCCGTCGCGCATGGCCTGGAGCTCCTTGTCGGTCAGTGCGCGATTCGGGCGGTAGTCAAAACTCCACGTCCAGCAGTTCTCGTCGTCGGCCGGGATCCAGAAGTGGCCATGCACCGGATGATCCCCGCGCGGCGGGATCATGGTGAAGGACGGCATGACCCATTGGGTGATGCGCCAGTAGTAATTGCCGTTCTCGGCGTTACGGCGCGCCCCGATATAGAGGCCGCCCGGGCTCTCCACCACCTCGAAGTAGGGTTGCGCGTCGCTCAAGTTGTACTGGTTGCCCTTGGCGCCCTTGAACAGCGGATCGGAGTTGAGGTCGCTGCGATGCAGGAACGAGACGTGGCTCGAGTCGATGCCGCCTTCGAGCGCCTGCAGCCAGTTGCAGTCCTGCCAGCGCTTCGACATGAAGCTTTGCTCGGACGGCACCAGGGCAAATTCCCACTCGGGCAGCGGCGGCTGCTTGTCGGGCGGCCCCATATAGGTCCACAACACGCCGCCGCGCAGCACCAGCGGATAGGACTTCAGCCTGATCTTGCGGCAGAAGCCGCTCTCCACCGGCTCCGACGGCACCTCGATGCACTGGCCGGTCACGTCGTATTTCCAGCCGTGGTAGGGGCAGCGCAGGCCGGACTGCTCGTTCCGGCCGAACCACAGCGACACGCCGCGATGAGCGCAGAACTCGTCGATCAAGCCGTAGCGGCCGTCGGTGTCGCGAAAGGCCAGGAGCCGCTCCGACAAGAGCTTCACCCGCACCGGCGGGCATTCGTTCTCCGGCAATTCCTCGGCCAGCAAGGCGGGAAGCCAGTAGCTGCGGAACAATTGCCCCATGGGCGTGCCGGGCCCCGTCTGGGTCAAAAGTTCGTTCTGTTGCGCTCTGAGCATTCTGGTGCTCCTGGCCCGCGGCGCGGACAGCCCGCTTCCCGCAGCCTGGCCGCTTCCAGCGGATCACATTCTTGACTAAAGGAAGCGTGGGCTCGCCACGATC
>DATFWC010000263.1:0-6655 GCA_035259885.1 Xanthobacteraceae bacterium | reverse complement strand
ACGCTGGAGCGGTTCGCCGGCGACGGCATCCTGATCCTGCTCAACGATCCGATCGCGTGCCCGGACCATGCCGAGCGCGCCGTGCGCATGGCGCTCGACATGCGCACGAGCCTGAATGCGCTGATCGAGGTCTGGCGCAAGCGCGGCCATACGCTCGGCTTCGGCGTCGGCATTGCGCTCGGCTATGCCACGCTCGGGCAGGTCGGTTTCGATCGGCGGTTCGACTACGCCTGCATCGGCAGCGTCACCAATCTCGCCTCGCGCCTGTGCGACGAGGCGAAGGCCGGGCAGATCCTGGTCAGTCAGCGGGTGTTCAACCTGGTCGAGCCGGTGGTCGAGGCCTCGCCAATCGGCGACCTGAGCCTCAAGGGCTTTCATCGGCCGATGCCGACCTACGAGGTGCTCGGCTTGCGGACCCGCTGAGGGGTGCGTCGCGCCGTCCGTGGCGCCCCCGGGCGAACTCCGTTACAGTCGCGCCGCCACCAGGGTCCTTTTTGCATGCCGTTCACGCCTGTCACCCGCGCTCCCGGTTTGTCGGCACTGCTCCTTTCACTCCTCGCGACATCACCGACTGCCCTGGCCCAGCCAAGCGGGGCGGCTCCGGTCGGCATGGCCGTGACGGTGACCAAGGCGAGCCGTACCTGCTTCACCGACACGCTGCAGGTGAGCGGCATCCTCGTTCCGCGCGAGGAGGTCTTTGTCCGCCCCGAAAGCGAAGGCCTGCAGGTGTCGCAGATCACGGTCGAGGACGGCGAGCGCGTGACGTCGGGCCAGATCCTGGCACGGCTCACGCGGCCGGAAGGCCAGGGGCTCGCCACCACCGCCACCGTGCGGGCGCCGGCCGCCGGCATCGTCAATCACCGTTTCATCCGCGTCGGCATGACGGCGTCGGCGCGCGCCGAGCCGCTGTTCCGCATCGTCGTCAACGGCGAGGTGGAGCTGCAGGGTGACGTGCCGGCCACGCGCATCGGCAAGCTGGCGGTGGGACAGACCGCGCGGGTGGAACTCCCGGGCGTCGGCGACGTCACCGGCCGCGTGCGCCAGGTGGCGCCTGAGGTCGACGTCAACACGCAGCTCGGCCGTGCGCGCATCTCGCTCGGCAATGACGACAAGCTGAAAGTGGGCAGCTATGCCCGCGCCATCGTGGAGGTGAACCGCAGCTGCGGCGCCACTATTCCGCTCTCCGCCGTGCTCTACGGCCCCGAAGGCGCCGTCGTGCAGGTGGTGCGCGACGACCGCGTGGAGACGCGCCGCGTGCGCGTCGGGCTCCTGGCCGGCGGCAATGCCGAGATCCGCGAGGGCCTCAACGAAGGCGACCTGGTGGTGGCGCGCGCCGGCGCCTTCCTGCGCGAGGGCGACCGCGTGCGCCCGTTCCCGGAAGGCGGCGGGTCGGGGCGGTAGTAGCAACAATCTCGAGATCGCAAACGATGGCGCGACCCTACATAGAGAGGATGTGTCCGTTCTTCATCGTCAGTGCTGTCGATCAGGCGATTGCTTTCTATTGCGACAAGCTTGGATTTGAGACCTGGCATCAGGAGCCCAAGCAAGAACCTTTCTTCGCGATCGTCGGCCGTGACGGTGCCATGCTCTTCATGAAGGCCGGCGAAGCGGACCCCCTGCCCAATCCCAAACGTGATCCGATGATGCGATGGGACGCCTATCTCCTGGTGCCGGAACCCGATGCTCTTGCCGAGGAATTTGCAGGTCGCGGGGTCGTGTTCAGCAAACCGCTGAAGGACACCCACGACGGTCTGCGTGGCTTCGAGGTCACTGACCCTGATGGCTATGTGCTGTTCTTCGGCAGGCCAAGGTAACGGCTTCCGTCGGAAACAGCCTGCGCGCGATTGCCATCTCAATTAGCGGCGAACTAAGCCGAAAGGGTGCAACACAAGGGTGAACTCAATAACCCCGTCCGCTTACCACGCAAGTCTCCCCGACCGCGCTGCCCCGCGTCAATTAGCGACGAACTAACCCGAAAGGGTGAAACTCAAACTAACCTGTAAGGCACTAGACGGTCAACTTTGCCACGACAACGACACCGATCAACTCATGCACCTAAGTTGCGACGGGACTATAGTTTACGCCAAACCGGCTCTCCCAGAGTCGCCCCTGCCGCCGCGTCCGCCCACTGGATCGTCCTGATCAAGGGCGAGGCCGGAACACTTTCGTTCAGTTCGCCAGTGCCAGTGGCACCTAGACGATGACATCTGAGTTCGCTGCTATGCCGTTGCGCGCGTCTTGAGGGCGTGGTCCATCAGCGTCTTGCCCAGCGACCAGGCGGCGCCGGGCACGCGGTGCGCGTCGGCGATCACGGCATCGAACGCGCGCTCGATCCAGTCGCAGTCCGCGTCGGTCAGGTTCAGCGGCGACTGCAGCTTGACCGTGTGATTGCCGTGGCCGGCCACCAGGCTCAGGATCCTGTGCTCCTTGAACAGCGGAATGGTGATGAGCTGGCAGAACAGGCCGGTGTTCACCGCCTCCAGCGCGTGCCACGACGCCTTGAGCTTGAGCGAGCGCGGCGGGCCGAACTCGATGCCGATCATCAAGCCTTTGCCGCGCACCGTCTTGATCAGCTCGTGACGCTGCGCCATCTGGCGCAGCGCTGCGAGCAGGCGTTCGCCCTTTGCCGCCGAGTTCTCGACCAGGCGCTCGTCTTCCAGCACGTCGAGCGTGGCGATGCCGGCCGCCATCGCCAGATCGTTCTTCGAGAACGTCGAGCCGTGCACCACGGCGCGGTCCATGCGGTTGAACACTTTTTCAAAGATCCAATTGCGCGTCAGCACCGCGCCGACCGGCACGTGCCCGCCCGACAGCGCCTTCGCCAGCAGCACCATGTCGGGCTCGATGTCCCAGTGCTCGATGGCGAGGAATTTTCCCGTGCGTCCCAGCCCGGTCTGGATCTCGTCGGCGATGAACAGCGTCCCGTACTTTCGGCACAGTTCCAGCGCGTCGCGCAGGTAGTTCTGGTCCGGGATGTTGACGCCCTTGCCCTGGATCGGCTCGACGATGAAGGCGGCGAACTTGCGCGACGCCAGTGCGCGCTCCAGCGCCGCGAGATCGTTGAACGGCACCTCGACGCAGTCCGGCAGGAACGGGCCGAAGCCGGTGCGGAACATGTCGTCGCCGTTGACCGACAGCGCGCCGTAGCTCAGCCCGTGAAAACCGTGGTCGCAATAGGCGAAGCCGGGGCGCCCGGTGGCGACCCGTGCGAATTTGAGGGCGGCTTCCACCGCTTCGGCGCCGGAGTTGCAGAAGAACGCCTTGTCGAGATACGGCGTGTAGCGCAGCAGGCGCTCCGCCAGGATGCCGGCCGGCACCGACACGTCCATCTGCACCAGGTTGGGCAGATCGCTGTCGAGCACGCCCTTGAGCGCCTCGCGCAGCCGCGGATGATTGCGGCCGATGGCGAACACGCCCCAGCCGCTCAGCAGGTCGAGGTAGCGCATGCCCTGGTGGTCGAACAGGTATTGGCCCTGGCCGCGCACGAAGCCGACGTCGTAGCCGATGGTTTTCAGCACGCGAACCAGCTGCTCGTTCAGGTAGCGCGTGTGCAGCGCATAGCGCTCCGGCTCCCGCTCGGCGAACAGCGATGCCATGTCCCGGCTCATTCATCTCTCCGTGCAAGCCGCGGATAGCCGGCCAGCCTCCTGGCGCGGCGCCCGGCCACAACCGCGCAACAGGTCAACGGATTTGTCTTAGACGGCCGCCCGCACTGCCGCAATGGCGTGCGACCTCATGGAGCCTGCGCCCGAGCGCCCTGGGAGGCGCAAAGCAATACTGTTTCATTGTCGCGTCGCCTGCCGCCGGGTTCGATTGACTCTGGGACAAAATGGCGAATCCTATGCCCCGGCGAAGGCCAGAGGGGGACCATGGACCACGTCACCATTCCGGCACTGCAGGCGATGAAACGCGCCGGCCAGAAGATCGTCGGCGTGGTGGCCTGGGATTTCCAGATCGCGCAGATCGTCGACCGGGCCGGCGTCGACATCGTCTCGGTCGGCGACAGCGTCGGCATCAATCTGTGGGGCCACGCCAATCCGCTCGAAGTCACCATGGACGAGATGGTGGTGGTGTGCCGGGCGGTGCGCCGCGGCGTCAAGCGGGCGCTGGTCAGCTGCGATTTTCCCTTCGGCCCGCTGCAGGAGGGGCCGGAGACCGCGGTGCGCGCCGCGATCCGCCTGGTCAAGGAGGCGGGCGCCGACATGATCAAGCTCGACGGCGCCGCCGACTTTCCCCAAGCCGTGCGCGCCGTCACCCGCGCCGGCATTCCGGTGTTCGCCCAGTTCGGCATCACGCCGCAGACCGCGCTGCAATACGGCATTCCCTACAGCGGCATGGCGCGGCCGGGCGCGCAGGTGCCGCCGGAGATGACGGCGCGGCTGGTCGACGAGGCGAAGCGCCTGGAGGAGGCCGGCGCCGCGCTCATCGACTTCACCAATTCCGGCCCGGAGGCTGGCGCCGCCGTGGTGCGCGCCGTGTCGATCCCGGTGATCGGCGGCTTTGGCGGCGGCCCGTGGCTCGACGGGCGCATCCGCATGGCGCATGCGGCCATCGGCTACGGGGCCAACGCGCTCGACACCGACGCCGACAACTACGCCAACGTCGCCCGCATCACGCTTGCCGCCATCACGGCCTATGCCGACGACGTGCGCGCGGCGCGCCAGATCAAGGGCGGCGCCCCGGTCAAGCCCGCGACGTGACGCATGGCCAGCGCAATCATCGACGGCATCGCGACGCGCTACGAGGTGCTGGGCTCGGGGCCGCCGCTCCTGATGTACGCGCCGGGCGGGTTCAACGCGACGATCGAGACGTGGCGCCAGCAGGGCGTCTACGCGAAAATCAAGCTGCTCGACCATCTGCCGAAAAAATACACCTGCATCCTGTTCGACCGGCGTGAATGCGGCCAGTCGGGCGGCCGCATCGAGCGCGTCACCTGGGCGCACTTCGTACAGCAGGGCAAAGGCCTGCTCGACCACCTGAACATCGCGCGCGCCCATATGATGGGCGGCTGCATGGGCTGCTGCCCGGTAATGGCATTCGCCGTAAAGCATCCCGAGGCGGTGCTGAGCATGACGCTGTTCTGGCCGGTAGGCGGCGCGCGCTACCGCATCAATGCGCACCAGCGCTTTGCCGAGCACCTCGCCTTCGTGCAGCAGCATGGCCTGGAAGCCGTCGTCGCTCTGGTGACCAAGGAGGGCAAGCCGTTCAACGCCGACGCGCGCGGCGGCCCGTGGGCTTCCGTCATCCGCCACGACCCCGCCTTCGCGGCGGCGTTTGCCGCGCAGGACGTGGAGCAATACAAGCTGATCGTGATCGCCATGGGCCGCGCGCTGTTCGACCGCGACACCTCGCCCGGCGCCGAGCCCGAGGACCTCATGCGCGTCGACATTCCCGCCTTCATCGTACCGGGCCGCGACGCCTCGCACGCGACCTCGGCGGCGCGCTATCTCGAGGAATGCCTGCCGCGCGCCGAGTACTGGGACGTAGCAGTGGCGGAGCAGACCGAAGCGACGGTTCCGGCCCGCATGCTGGAATTTCTGGACCGCGTGACGTCGCCTTAGGGTAGGTTGGCGCGGCCCCGAGCCTCGCCATGATCACCCTGCGCGTGTGCCGCGCGTAACGCACCAACTTTTCGGGCGATATCCCGTTTGCATCCGCACGCTGGCCCGGTGCATGATCTGCCGACAAGGGAGGACGCAATGAAGAAGACTGCTTGGCTCTCCGCGACGGCGCTCGCATCCATCGCAATCCTCGCCATCCCGCTTACCGCAAGCGCGCGCGACGATGTCATCCATACGCACTACGACGGCGTCAGCAACGACCTGCTGACCGCCGGCCTCGGCAAGACCGGGCTCGGCAGCGCAACTGCGCCCGGCTTCGTCGACCCGCTCAATCCCACTGCCGAGGAACTGCGGCGGCTCGCGATCTACAACAATTATCGCGCCCTGATCGACCCCATGCCCGGCGGGGGCTACGGCACGTTGTACGGGCCCAATGTGAAAGCCGACGGCACCGTCACGGCCGACGAAGGCAAGATCGCCGGCGACGAGTACATCACGTTCGAGAAGGGTTCGCCCGACCGCAACGTGACCATGATGGTGCAGGTGCCGGACACGTTCGACCCGGCCAATGCTTGCATCGTCACGGCGCCATCCTCCGGCTCGCGCGGCGTCTATGGCGCCATCGCCACCGCCGGCGAATGGGGCCTCAAGAACGGCTGCACCGTCGCCTATACGGACAAGGGGACCGGCACCGGCGCCCACGACCTGCAGAACAACACCGTCAACCTGATCCGCGGCGAGCGCGCCGATGCGGCCGCGGCGGGCGACGATTCGAATTTCACCGCTGACATCAAGGCCAGCGAACGCGCGGCGTTCAATGCCGCCTGGCCCAACCGCTTCGCCTTCAAACACGCCCACTCGCAGCAGAACCCCGAGAAGGACTGGGGCCGCAACGTGCTGCGCTCGATCAAGTTCGCGTTCGATGTGCTCAACGACAAATTCCGCGACGGGCATTTCCACTTCACCAAGCACAACACCATCGTGATCGCGTCGAGCGTGTCGAACGGCGGCGGCGCCTCGGTGCGCGCGGTGGAGGAGGACGACGAGGGCCTGATCGACGGCGTCGCGGTCGGCGAGCCCAACGTCAATCCGGA
>DATFWC010000262.1:0-6091 GCA_035259885.1 Xanthobacteraceae bacterium | reverse complement strand
ACCTTGGATTTCGACACCCTCGCCAAGCTCAAGTCGGGCATGGGCACCGCGGCCGTGATCGTCATGGACAAATCGGCCGACATCATCGCGGCCATCCGGCGCATCGCCTATTTCTACAAGCATGAGAGCTGCGGCCAGTGCACGCCGTGCCGCGAAGGCACGGGCTGGATGTGGCGGACGATGGAACGCCTTCGCGAGGGCGATGCGCATGTGTCGACCATCGACAAGCTGCTGGACGTCACCAAGCAGGTCGAAGGCCACACCATCTGCGCGCTGGGCGACGCCGCCGCGTGGCCGATCCAGGGACTGATCCGCCATTTCCGTCCCGAGATCGAGCGGCGCATCGACGCGTACGCCCGCGCGCCCGAGCCCCTCGGCGTGCTCGATCCGGTCGAGATGGCGGCGGAGTAGGGGGAACGATGGAACAGGGCAGGCATCTGGCGCAGCTCAACATCGGACGGATCCGCCATGAGATCGACGATCCGCGCATGGCCGATTTCGCCGACAATCTCGTGCTGGTGAACGGCCTGGCCGAGCGTACGCCTGGATTCGTCTGGCGCTATCAGGACGCCAGTGGCAACTCGACCGACACGCGTCCCTACGCCGGCGATCCGCGCATGGCGATCAACCTCTCGGTCTGGGAGAGCGTCGAGGCGCTGGAGCGCTTCGTGTGGCAGAGCGTGCACAAGCGCTTCTATGGACGCCGCGCCGAGTGGTTCGAGCACCTCGGCGAATCGTATTTCGTGATGTGGTGGGTGCCGGCCGGGCATCGCCCCACGGTCGATGAAGCGGTCGAACGGCTCGAGCATCTGAAAGTCCACGGCCCGAGCGACCATGCCTTCGGCTGGGAAGGCGTCGCGTCGGCGCAATTGTGGAAGACGGCGCGCTGCGCCTGAGGAAGCCTGCTGACGTGGGATGTTGCTCGTGATCGCTGCGAAAAATGGCTGATGTAGGAAGCTCATGACCAAGCTCATCGTCGACGGCAAGGAAATCGACGTTCCGCCCGACTACACGCTGCTGCAGGCGTGCGAGGCGGCGGGCGCCGAGATCCCGCGCTTTTGCTTCCACGAGCGGCTGTCGATCGCCGGCAATTGTCGCATGTGCCTGGTCGAGCTGGTCGGCTCGCCCAAGCCGGTCGCCTCGTGCGCCTGGGGCGTGCGCGACTGCCGCCCCGGGCCCAAGGGCGAGCCGCCGGTGATCAACACCAAGACCCCGATGGTGAGAAAGGCGCGCGAAGGCGTGATGGAGTTCCTGCTGATCAACCATCCGCTCGACTGCCCGATCTGCGACCAGGGCGGCGAGTGCGACCTGCAGGACCAGGCCATGGCCTACGGCGTCGACGCCAGCCGCTATCAGGAGAACAAGCGTGCCGTCGAGGACAAGTACATCGGCCCCCTGGTGAAGACCATCATGAACCGGTGCATCCACTGCACGCGCTGCATCCGGTTCGTCAGCGAGGTGGCGGGCGCGCCCGAGCTCGGCGCCATCGGCCGCGGCGAGGACATGGAGATCACGACCTACCTCGAGCACGCAATGACGTCCGAGCTGCAGGGCAACGTGGTCGACCTTTGCCCGGTGGGGGCGCTGACCTCAAAACCGTTTGCCTTCACGGCGCGGCCGTGGGAGCTCGCCAAGACCGAATCGATCGACGTGCAGGACGCGGTCGGCTCAGCCATCCGCATCGACACCCGCGGCCGCGAGGTCATGCGCATCCTGCCGCGCGTCAGCGAGGCTGTAAACGAGGAGTGGATCTCGGACAAGACCCGCCATGTGGTCGACGGCATGCGCACTCAGCGGCTCGACATGCCGTACGTGCGGCAGGGCGGGCGGCTGCAGCCGGCGTCATGGCCCGAGGCGTTCGCCACCATCGCGCGCCGGGTCACGGCGAGCCGGCCCGAGCGCATGGGCGCGATCGTCGGCGACCTCGCCGCCGCTGAGGAGATCTTTGCCCTGCACGACCTGATGAACCGGCTTGGCGTCAAGAATCTCGATTGCCGGCAGGACGGCGCCGCGCTCGATCCACGCCAGGGCCGCGCCACCTATCTGTTCAACGCCACCATCGCGGGCATCGAGCAGGCCGATGCGCTGCTGATCGTCGGTTCCAACCCGCGCCGCGAAGCCGCCGTCCTCAACGCGCGCATCCGCAAGCGCTGGCGCCAGGGCAAATTCCCCATCGGGGTCATCGGCGAGCGCGTCGATCTCACCTATCCGTATGAATGTCTCGGCGCCGGGCCCGACACGCTGGCCGAGGTGGTGGCAGGGCGACACGATTTCTCCGCCATCCTGAACCAAGCCGAACGGCCGCTGGTCCTGGTCGGGCAGGGTGCCTTGGCGCGGCCGGATGGCCGCATCGTGGCGGCGCTCGCCGCCCAGGCGGCGGTGAAATTCGGCGCCATCAAGGACGGCTGGAACGGCTACTCCGTCCTGCACACGGCGGCCTCGCGCGTCGCCGCGCTCGACCTCGGCTTCGTGCCGGGCGATGGGGCCAAGAGCGCGCTCGAGATGACGAGCCCGAAAGCACTGGATGTCGTGTTCCTGCTCGGAGCCGACGAGGCCGCGATCGAGCCGGGCGCCTTCGTGGTCTATATCGGAACGCACGGCGACAGCGGCGCCCACCGCGCCGACGTGATCCTGCCCGGTGCCGCCTACCCGGAAAAATCGGGACTCTATGTGAACACCGAGGGCCGGGTGCAGATGGCGGCGCGCGCCGCGTTTCCACCCGGCGATGCGCGCGAGGACTGGGCCATTCTGCGCGCGCTCTCGGACGTGCTCGGCGCCAGGCTGCCCTACGATTCCTTGAGCCAGCTGCGCGCCGCGCTGTTCAAGGCGCACCCGCACCTGCAGCGCGTCGACACCGTTGCGCCCGGCGATCCCGCCGACATCCGCAAGCTCGCCGGGGCGGCCGGCACGCCCGACAAGGCGCCGTTCCGCTCGACCATTGCAGACTTCTATCTGACCAACCCGATCGCCCGCGCCTCGGCCGTGATGGCCGAATGTTCGGCCCTGGCCGAAGACATCACGGCGCTGACGGCGGCGGAGTGAAACGATGGCTGAATTCTGGAGCACCTATCTCTGGCCGCTCACCGTGATGGTGGCGCAGAGCGTGCTGCTGCTGGTGGTCCTGCTGGTGGCGACCGCGTTCGTGCTCTACGCCGACCGCAAGATCTGGGCGGCGGTGCAGCTCCGGCGCGGGCCCAACGTCGTCGGCCCCTGGGGCCTGCTGCAGTCCTTTGCCGACCTGTTCAAGTTCGTCATCAAGGAGCCGGTGATCCCGGATGGTGCCAACAAGGGCGTGTTCCTGCTGGCGCCGCTGGTGACGGCGGTGCTGGCGCTGTCCGCGTGGGCGGTGGTCCCGGTCAGCGCCGGCTGGGTGATCGCCGACATCAACGTCGGCGTGCTCTACATCTTCGCCATCTCGTCGCTCGGCGTGTACGGCATCATCATGGCCGGCTGGGCGTCGAACTCGAAATATCCGTTTCTGGCGGCGCTGCGCGCCGCCGCCCAGATGGTGTCCTACGAGGTCTCGATCGGCTTCGTCATCATCACGGTGCTGTTGTGCGTCGGCTCGCTCAACCTGACCGACATCGTCAACGCCCAGGACGGAAGGTTCGGCCTGTTCAACTGGTTCTGGCTGCCGCTGTTCCCCATGTTCGTGGTGTTCTTCGTCTCGGCCCTGGCCGAGACCAACCGGCCGCCGTTCGATCTGGTCGAGGCCGAGTCGGAGCTGGTCGCCGGCTATGCGGTGGAATATTCGGCCACACCGTTCCTGCTGTTCTTTCTCGGCGAGTACATCGCCATCGCCACCATGTGCGCCATGATGACGATCATGTTCCTCGGCGGCTGGCTGCCGCCGGTCGCGCTGCCGCCGTTCACCTGGGTTCCCGGCATCGTCTGGTTCGTCCTGAAGATGCTGTTCATCTTCTTCCTGTTCGCGATGGTGAAGGCATTCGTGCCGCGCTACCGCTACGATCAGCTCATGCGGCTGGGCTGGAAGGTGTTTCTGCCGCTGTCGCTCGCCATGGTGGCGATCGTCGCAGCGGTGTTGCAGATTTTCGGGCTGGCCCCCAGTTGAGACGGGGAGGGACGTGGAGCTTTCGCCAGCGGGTTTTGTCGGCGCCGTCATCGGCACCATCATTGGCGTGATCAACTATGCCGCGGTGGTCGTGTTCGTGGAGTCCCGCTTGCGCAAGCTCGACCGCTCGCAGACCTCGGCCGAGCGGGAGGAGTTCGAGCGCAAGCTGTCGCTGTTGCGGCGGCTGGTGCTCGGGATCGACATCGTGGTGTTTGCCGCCCTCGGCTACTGGCTTGGCCGGACCGTCGGCGGATAGGAAGGACAGGGCATGCGGCTTGATCAAGCGGTGCGGTCGGTATTCCTGAAGGAGTTCGTGCAGGCCCTGGGCCTGTCGATGCGCTACTTCTTCAGGCCGAAGCCGACGCTGAACTATCCTTTCGAGAAGGGCCCCCTTTCGCCGCGCTTCCGCGGCGAGCATGCATTGCGCCGCTATCCCAACGGCGAGGAGCGCTGCATCGCCTGCAAGCTGTGCGAGGCGATCTGCCCGGCGCAAGCGATCACGATCGAGGCCGGTCCGCGCCGCAACGACGGCACGCGCCGCACCACCCGCTACGACATCGACATGGTGAAGTGCATCTATTGCGGCCTGTGCCAGGAGGCGTGCCCGGTGGATGCCATCGTGGAGGGACCGAACTTCGAGTTCGCCACCGAGACGCGCGAGGAGCTCTACTACGACAAGGAGCGCCTGCTGGCCAACGGCGACCGCTGGGAACGCGAGATCGCCGCCAACATCGCGCTCGACGCGCCCTACCGGTGAGGGCGATCGAGGGATTGTAGGGGCGCCCCTCGGGGGCGCCCAGGGCAATCACAGGGCTTGCCCCTACCGAAAGTTCGCCTGCGTGCGGGGAGTATGCGGCACAGCCCAGTTTACGCGCTCCGGCGGGCGCGCTAGGAACGGCCGCCCGCAGCGGGCGGAGATGCGGACATGATTCTTCCGGCCCTGTTCTTTTATCTTTTTGCCGGCATCTGCGTGGCGGCCGGTTTCATGGTCATCGCCTCGCGCAATCCGGTGCACTCGGTCCTCTATCTCATCCTGGCCTTCGTCAACGCGGCCGGCCTGTTCGTCCTCATGGGTGCCGAGTTCCTGGCCATGATCCTTATCGTGGTCTATGTCGGCGCCGTGGCCGTGCTGTTCCTGTTCGTCGTGATGATGCTCGACGTCGATTTCGCCGAGCTGCGCCAGGGTTTCATCAACTATCTTCCGGTCGGCGTGCTGGTCGGCTTCGTCTTCCTTGTCGAGCTGCTCCTGGTCGTCGCCGCCTGGGCGATCGGCCCCGGGGTCCCGAAGGCGATCACGGCGCCCATTCCGCCGCTCGACGTGCACTCCAATACCGAGGCGCTCGGCCTCGTGCTCTATACCCGCTACGTCTATTTCTTCGAGGTCGCCGGCCTGGTGCTGCTCGTCGCCATGATCGGCGCCATCGTGCTGACGCTGCGCCACAAGCCCAACGTCAAGCGCCAGAACATCGCCGAACAGGTGGGGCGCACGCGCGAGGCCGCAGTCGAGCTCAAGCACGTGCGGCCGGGGCAGGGCCTCTAGCACCATGACCATCGTGCTCGGCCATTATCTCGCGGTTGCCGCCATCCTGTTCACGCTCGGCATCCTCGGCATCTTTCTCAACCGCAAGAACGTCATCATCATCCTGATGTCGATCGAGCTGATCCTGCTCGCCGTCAACATCAACCTCGTGGCCTTCTCCACCCACCTCGGCGACCTGGTCGGGCAGGTGTTCGCCCTGCTGGTGCTCACCGTCGCGGCCGCCGAGGCCGCCATTGGGCTCGCCATCGTGGTGGTCTATTTCCGCAACCGCGGCTCGATCGCCGTGGAAGACGTCAATCTGATGAAGGGCTGAGCATGTACCAGGCGATCGTCTTCCTGCCGCTGCTCGGCGCTATCGTCGCCGCCCTGATTGCGCTCGCCGGCGCGCGCGGCCGCCACCCCGGCGGCACGCCGCACGCCGGCGCTGAGGATCACGCCGCGCCTTCGGTGCATGAGGATCGGCCGCATGGCGCGCCCGC
>DATFWC010000261.1:0-2301 GCA_035259885.1 Xanthobacteraceae bacterium | reverse complement strand
GCATCCATGATGTCACCCGTTTGTGACGAGGTAATCGACCAGCGGCGCGGGCGTCGCGACGTGGTCGGGCGAGATGACGCCGACCGGAACGATGTTGTCCGCCGTCACGATGGTGGTGTCCGCGGCCATGGCCATGACCGGATTGAAGTTGCGCGCGGTCAGCGCATAGGAGAGGTTGCCCAGATAGTCGGCGAGAAATGCATGGATGAGCGCGAAATCCGCGCGCAGCGCCGGCTCGAGCAGATAATTCTTCCCCTTGATCTCGATCCGCTGCTTGCCCTGCTCGACGACGGTGCCGACGCCCGTTGGCGTGAGCACGCCACCGAGCCCGTAGCCGCCGGCGCGGATACATTCGATCAGCGTGCCCTGCGGCACAAGCTCGACTTCCATCGCCTTGGCAATCATCTGCCGTTGGGTCTCGGGATTGAGGCCGATGTGGCTGGCGATGGTCCGGCGGACAAGCTTGGCGTCGACCAGCTTGCCAATGCCGCGTCCGGGCACGGCATTGTCGTTGGCGATCACCGTAAGATTGCGCTTGCCCTGGCGCACGAGCTCGTCGATCACGCGCTCGGGCGATCCCACGCCCATGAACCCGCCGATCATGAGGGTCGCGCCGTCCGGGATCATGGCGACGGCGTCTTTCACCGGGATGGTTTTCATGGCCGAATATCCGTCTGCCTGGGGCTCCGCGGCCGAGGCTGGACGAAGCGCCGAATCATTCTTTGACCCAGGTCAAAAATTTGGCGCGACGCGGGTACCAAGGTGCAGGGCGGGTTTGCCCGGATTGCTCACCCCAGCTTCAGACTGACCTGCACCACCTCGTGCTGGTTGATCGTCGTCATCGGCAGGCCGCTTTTCGCGAACACCTTCAGCATCGGCTTGTTTTCCGGCAGCACCTCGGCCATCAGCTCATGCAGCCCGGCGGCGCGGGCGACGGCCGCCAGGTGGCGCAACAGGGCCGCCCCGATCCCTTGCCCCTGATAGCGGTCGACCACCATGAACGCGACCTCGGCCTTGCCCGGCGCCACGACGACGTAGCGCCCGCCGCCGGCGATGACCTTTCGCCCCGCTTCTTCCGCCCACGCCATCAGGGCGACCTGATCGACGAAGTCCACGTTGAGGAAGAATTCCCGTTCGCGCTCGGAAAAGTGACGCTTGACCGTGAAGAAACGCCGGTAGAGCGTTTGCGTGCTCACGCCGCCAACGGCTGCTTCCAACTCGGCCTTGTCGCCCGGCCGGAAGGCGCGGATGTCGAGCGCACGTCCATCCCGCAGCGTCTCTGCCGCTGCATAGCTGGCCGGCTCCAGCACGGCCGGCGACGCGGGCGCCGCGACCGGTTCGCGCGCAGCGGCGGCGCCAATCCAGTCGCGGACGGAAGCCGCGATGCGTCCTATGCCGAATTGGCGCATCAGCTGGTCCTCATGCGCCGCGCACCTGGACGTACGAGCCGGGCGCATCCTCGATGACGGCGAGCTCGCCGCTGCCGGGCTCGCGCGCCGGAACCTGGCCGCCGCCATGGCGGGCAACCCATTTCGTCCAGTCGGTCCACCACGACCCTTGGTGTTGCTCGGCGCGGTCCAGCCAGGCCTCCGGGTCTTCCGGCAGGGTTTTGCCGACCCAATAGCCATACTTGTTGGCTGCCGGGGGATTGATCACGCCGGCAATGTGGCCGGACGCACCGAGGACGAAGCGGACCGGCCCCGAGACCAGCTGCGTACCGGCATAGGTCGCGCGCCACGGCGCAATGTGATCTTCGCGGGTCGACAGAAAGTACACCGGAGTCTCGATCTTCCGCAGGTCGATCGGTACGCCGGCGAGCTTGATTCCGCCCGGATTCTTCAGAACATTGCGGTAATACATGTTGCGCAGGTAGAAGCTGTGCATCTTCGCCGGCATGCGCGTCGAATCCGAATTCCAATACAGCAGGTCGAACGCGGCGGGCTCGCGGCCCATCAGATAGTTGTTGACGACGAAGAACCAGATCAGATCGTTTTCACGCAGGAGATTGAATGCGTCTCCCATATGGTGGCCTTCGAGATAACCCAGCCGGTCCATGTGCTCGTCAGCGAGCCGGAGCTGGGCGTCGTCCAAAAATACCGAGATGTCGCCGACATCAGCGAAGTCGAGCAGGGTGGTGAAGAAGGTGGCAGAGGTCACGCGCTGGTCATTCGTCGCCGTCATATAGGCAAGCGCGCTGGCCGTCAGGGTGCCGCCGATGCAATATCCGACTACGTTGGCCTCGTTTTCCCCGGTCGCCCGCTCGATGGCATCGAGCGCCGCCAACGGCCCTTCGAGCAGGTA
>DATFWC010000260.1:0-2104 GCA_035259885.1 Xanthobacteraceae bacterium | reverse complement strand
CATCGGAATGGCCGCCGTCATCACCGTGCTGGCTGGAATTGGCTTCATGCTGGCGAGCCGCGACACGCAGGCGTCGCCGACCGTCATGTCGGCCTTCGAGATCATGTCAACCGCGAAGGACCTGCCGACCGACCCGGCGCCGGACGCGATCTGATGGTTTCGCGCTAAGCGAGTCTCACGAAGTGATGGCCGGAGCGCGTCGAGCGCCTCCGGCCATCGCGGTTTCCCCACTCCCTGCGGGTCTTACAGCGCGTTCAGGAAATTGACGAGGTCGGCCTTCTGCTTGACGGTGAGGCCGATGGCGAAGCGCTGGTCGTAGAAGTCGACCACGTCCGCCAGGGTCTCGGCCGAGCCGTTATGGAAGTACGGGGCGCGCGACGCGAGCCCGCGCAGGATCGGCCCCTTGAACTTGCCGATGTCGGCGCATTTTCCCGAGATCTGCGCACGGCCGGCGTCGGTGGTGCGGAAGGTTTTTCCGGCGAGCGGGCCGGAATTGCATTGCAGGGTGAACACCGGCAGGTCTTCGACGTCGAGCGCCGGCTGCGCGGTGTCCGGCGGATCGGCAATGCCGATGTTCAGCGGCATGGAGACTGAGTGGTTGCCGACGTTGGGCGTGTCGTGGCAGGTGCCGCAGAAGCCCGGAATATTCTCAACGCCGAGCGCGTCGTTGAGCCCGCCGACGCCGGAGAGGTTGATGGGCGTGTTGTTGAACACATCCTGGCCGCGGGCGATCGAGCGCCGCCGCTCGTCATCATCGCCGCGGCCGCGCGTGCTCAGCCACGGTCGATAGAGATCGAAGATCACGTTGGTGAACGGGATGCCGCGCGGGTTGAGACCGATCGGGTCGTTGATGCCGATGAAGAAGTTGGCGAGCTCGAGCTGCAGCGCGACTGGTCCGCCCTTGGCGCCGTCGTCGGCCAGGCTGCGGGCCTTGTTGTCGAAGATCTGCGCTGTGAAGATGCCGGTCTCGAAGGCGACGATCTGCGCCACCTGCTCCGCCGTCGGCGCGGCGTTGGCCTGGGCGTGGCCGAGCGTGGCGTCGACCGCCTGGCTCTGCAGGCTTGGCTCGCGGCCGTCCCACATGATGCCGCTGATGAAGCCGAGATTGGTGGAGGGCAGCGGTCGGCGGTAGGTCGACGTGATGCCCGAGGTCGGGCTGGTGAGCCCGGTCTCCGGGTTGGTGTTGCAGTTATAGGGATCGTCGACCGCGACGATGCTGTATTCGGCGTTGTCCGGAACCGGAATGCCGATGCGGATCAGAGCCTTGTCGGTGGCCAGCTTGTAGGCGCGCCGCCGCTGCTGCAGTGTCGCCACCTTGTCGGTCGGACAGGTGGCCCCGTCGACCAGGCGGAAGAGCGGATCGGTGCCGCCCGTGGCATTGAAGCGCGCGGCCGCGTTGGCGGCGCTCAGGCCCCAGCCTTCCTGCGGCAGGTGACAGGTGAAGCAGGTGCGGCCGTTGGTGCCGATATCCTGGAAGAACGCGTTCTGATTGGTGATGGTCACGCCGTTCGGCTGGAACGTGGCAATCTTGCCGGTCGGATCGTCATCGACGTCGAACCGCTGAATCACCTTCGGCGGAACCACCGGGCGGCCGCCGCCCGCATCGGGGAAGCGCCGCATCTTCTGCATGTGGTCGATCATCGGACGCGCAAACCGCGGCGTGTCCGGTGCGTCGGCGCGATTGGCGGTCTGCGCCCGAACCGGCTGCGCGGCGCTCAGCAGGAACGTGAGGCCCGTGGTGGCGACCGCGACGGTGGCCGCAGCCGCCATCGTTCCCGCCCGGGCAAACGATGTCGAGGGGACGCGTTGTCCCTTGTACATGGCAAGTCCCTCCCTGTTGCCGACGACGTCTGTCACCGCGCCCGACCAGGCTTTCGTCCCCGCACGCGCACTACAGCCGCCGTCTATCGAAACGTGTCACATCCGAAAAGTGCAGGCACCCAAATCTGATCGGTTTCCAATCTGCATCCGAATGAGGCATGACCGAGGAAAAATTACACAGAAAAAGCGATCAACCGATTAGGGCATTTGCAAATAAGCCGACATTATCGCGTGCGTGCGCGCTGTGAATGCGGCGTGATCGTTTCCCCCCGGGCCGGATTGA
>DATFWC010000259.1:0-5829 GCA_035259885.1 Xanthobacteraceae bacterium | reverse complement strand
ACGGCGTTGTCGAGCGCCGAGTGCGCCACCTCGAACCGGCCGGCCGCCAGGCCGTCGCGCTGGGCCTTGGAGTTCTCCGTAAAGGCGAGGTCGAGGTCGATGCCGTGACGGGCAAACAAGCCTTTGGCGAGCCCGGCCTGGAACGGCAGCGCCTTGGCGTTGGGAAACGTGTTGACGCGCACGCGTGCGGGCTCATCGGCCGCGGCCGAGCCGGCCAGGACACTCAATGCCAACGCAATCGCCAGCCTGATCATGCGAAAGCCTCCTGTGCGCACCCTTCGATTTGTGCCGTTGCCTCAAGTCATACATCATCGGCGGGGAAAATCAGATCACGGAGATACCGAATGCGGGCGCTCAGCCTCGAGCAGGCCAATGCCATCATCGCGGCCACCTTCGCGGCAGCCGAACAGCACAAGTGCCGGCCCATGAGCGCGATCATCCTCGATGCGGGGGGACGGGTGAAGGCGTTCCAGAAACAGGACGGCGCCTCCATGCTGCGGTTCGAGATCTGCCAGGGCAAGGCCTACGCGTCGCTGGCGCTCGGCCGCGCCTCGCGGCTGGTGCTGGCCAAGGCCAAGGAGAAGCCGTTGTTCATGCAGTCGGCCGGCGAGCTGGCGGACCAGGCGATGTTCCTCGAAGGTGGCGGCCAGCTCATCCGCGATGCCGAGGGCGAGGTCGTCGGCGCCATCGGAGTGACCGGCGACGTCAACGAGATGGACGACATCTGCGCCATCGCCGGCATCCATGCGGTGGGGCTGAAGAGCGACTACGATTTCGACGACCCGGAGCAGATCCGCAAGCTGAGCATCCTGAAGGCGCCGCCGCTGACCGACCCGCGCAAGAAATGAGCGACCATGACGGTTGAGGCCCGCGCCGCTGACGGGACACCGAGCCCGGGCGAGTTCCTCGGTCATCCCAAGGGACTCGCCTTCCTGTTCGCAACCGAGATGTGGGAGCGCTTCTCGTACTACGGCATGCGCGCCCTGCTCGTCCTCTACATGGTCAAATATTTGCTGCCGCAGCCCGAGCACGCCGAAAACGTGTTCGGCCTTGCAGCGCTGACGCGCACGCTCGAAGCACTGTTCGGGCCGCTCGACGTGCAGCCGCTGGCGTCGCAGATCTACGGCCTCTACACCGGCCTCGTCTACCTGACGCCGATTCTCGGCGGACTGCTGGCCGACCGTGTGCTCGGCCAGCGCCGCACCGTCATCATCGGCGCCGTGCTGATGGCGATCGGCCATTTCATGATGGCGTTCGAGCCGTTGTTCCTGCTGGCGCTGACCGCGCTGATCCTCGGCAACGGCGCCTTCAAGCCCAACATCTCGACGCAGGTCGGCGGGCTCTACGCGCCGGGAGACCGCCGACGCGACCGCGCCTTCTCGATCTTCTATGTCGGTATCAATCTCGGCGCGTTCCTGGCGCCGCTGGTGTGCGGGACGCTGGGCGAGCGGCTCGGCTGGCACTACGGCTTTGCGGCTGCCGGCGTTGGCATGACGCTCGGCCTCGCGATCTACCTCTATGCCTTGCCGACGCTGCCGCCGGACGACCTGGCGCGGCGCGCCGCCGGCGGCGAGAAGCGGCACTTCGGCCGCGACGAATGGCGTGCCATCTGGGCGCTGCTCGTCCTGTCGCTGCCGGTGACGCTGTTCTGGGGAACCTACGAGCAGATGGGCAACACCATCGCGCTTTGGGCTGACCAGCACACCGACCGCGCGATCGATCTCCTGGTGTGGCGCGGCGAGATCCCAACCACCTGGTTCCAGGCGTTCAACCCGTTCATGATCTTCGCGTTCACGCCATTCATCGTGGCGCTGTGGCGGCGGCAGGGGCGGCGCGAGCCGACCACCGTCACCAAAATGGCGATCGGCTGCTTCTTCAATGCGCTGTCCTACCTGGTGCTGGTGGTGGCGGCCGTACAGGCCGCCGACGGCAAGGCGAGCTGGCTATGGCTGCTCGCCTACTTCGTGGTGATCACGGTGGGCGAGCTCTACCTGTCGCCGACCGCGCTGGCGCTGGTGTCGAAGGTGGCGCCTGCCGGCTTCCTGTCCATGATGATGGGCGTCTGGCTCGCCACCAGCTTCGTCGGCGGCTTCCTCGCCGGCTATCTCGGCAGCCTGTGGAGCGGCATGGGCAAGCCGCAGTTCTTCCTCATGATCGCAGCCATCGCGGCCCTCGCCGGCTTCGGCATTTTGGTCTTCAATCGGCCGCTGAAGACAATTCTCAACGAATAGGCGATCGCTCGCGCTGGAGGAGCGCTTGCGTCCGGCGCCCAGCGCCATAGAGTGCGGGTGCGGGGGAGTGCATTCCCAGGAGTCCGTATGACTGCTTCTTACGTCCGCGCCTGGTTCGCCGTGTCGGGTCTGGCATTGGCGCTTGCCGGGTGCGCGGGTACCGGCACCGGCGGCTCTTTCGGCGGCAGCCAGCAACCGCCGCCTGCGACGCCGGCTTCGGCGCCGCCGCCCCCCAACATGAATGTCGGCGACATGGTCGGCCGCTGGGGCCTGGCGGCCTATCACAAGGATGCCGATCGCCCGCGCACCGAGGTGGCGGCCCGCGCGCAGTGCACCAACGCCTACACGATCGGGCGCGGGCCCACCGGCGGCGTACTGATGCATCTGGCCGATTCGCGCGAGGCGCAGGAGCTGCGCCTGAAGCAAGGCACCGACGGAAGGGTCTATCTCGGGCTGGACGGTCCGGCGCCCGATTCACGCGACCGCGAGGTCGTCACCTTCGACGGCCGCGTGCTGATCACGCGCTGGGTCGACCCGGAAGTCGCTTCCCGCTACGGCACCAGCATCTATGTACGGTGCGGCTCGCCCGGCACAGCGGCGGCCAAGCGCAAGACGGAATAGCCAGGGACAAAAGGTGGCGAAGCCTGCCCGCCTGCCGCGCCTGCGCGCCACCCCGCTCGCCACCTGGGAGCGCGACGGCGTCAAGGCCGCGCTCAAGAAGGCCGGCCTGCCCACCGACGACGTGGACGCGCGCGCTCTCCTGTGCTGGCGCTTCGAACTGGACGATCTCACGCCGGTCGGTTTCGGCGGCCTGGAAATCCATGGCGAGGACGCGCTGCTGCGCTCGGTGGTGACGCTGCCACCCATGCGCCACCGCGGCATCGCGCGGGCGATGATCGCGGCGCTCGAAGCCGAGGCGCAGATCGCCGGCTGCCGCACCATGTGGCTGCTGACGACCTCGGCGGCACAACTCTTCGACCGGCTGGGCTATGCCGCATGCGAACGCGCGGGCGTGCCCAAGGCGATCCGGCAAACGCAGCAATTTGCCGCCCTATGCCCGACCTCCGCGACCGTCATGACGAAGCCGCTGCCGTGATGCGTCGCTCCCCGCCGGCCCGTCCGTCGCGCTGCCTGAGCCACTGATGCCCGCCTGGCGCGACGTCGTGTTCGGCCCGTGGCGCGCCGTGCCGGTGCTGGGCGTGACGCAAATCCTCGCCTGGGGCGCCCTGTTCTATCCGCCCGTCCTGACCGTGCCGCTGATCGCCGCCGATCGCGGCTGGTCGGTCGCCTTCAGCATGGGCGGATTCTCGCTCGGCCTGCTGGTGGCCGGCCTGGTGTCGCCCCGCATCGGCGCCGCAATCGACCGCCACGGCGGTCACCGCGTGATGCCGTTCGGTTCGCTGACGGGCGCCATCGGGCTCATCGCGCTTACGCATGTGGATCGCCCACTCGCCTACCTGGCCGTGTGGGCGCTCATCGGCGCCGCCATGGCGGCCTCGCTGTACGATCCGGCATTCGCCACGCTCGGGCGCATCTTCGGCGCCCGCGCGCGCCCGGCCATCACGGCGCTGACGCTGGCCGGCGGTTTTGCTTCGACAGTGAGCTGGCCGGTCACCCACGTGCTGATCGACGCCATCGGCTGGCGCGGCACCTACCTTGTCTATGCCGTGCTGCTCGCCGGCGTGGCGGCACCGCTGCACGCCTTCGCGCTGCCACGCGCTCGCGCCGAGCCGGAGCCGCCGGCGCGGGCGGCGGCCGGCGCACCGGCAACCGCCGTGCTGCCGGCCAAAGGCCTCGCCTTCGCCCTCGTCGCCACGGCGTTCGCCGCCTATGCATTCGTGCCGTCCGGCCTTGCTGCGCACCTGCTCGCCATCTTCCAGCGCTTCGGCCTGGAGCCCGGCACCGCGGTCGCCATCGGCGCGCTGTTCGGGCCGTCACAGGTCGCCGCCCGCCTCATCGAATTCCTGTTCGCCCGCAATGTGCATCCACTCGACATCGCGCGCTTCGCCGTGTGCGTGCTGGTGCTCGCCTTCCTCGGCCTGGCGGCGCTCGGGTTGTCGGTCACGGTCGCCGCGCTGTTCGCCGTGATGTTCGGTGCCGCCAACGGGCTGATCACGATCGCGCGCGGCACGGTGCCGCTGGCGCTGTTCGGCGCATCCGGCTACGGCCGGCTCATCGGCCGCATCGCCGGCCCCTTCCTGGTGATCCAGGCGGTGGCGCCACTGGTGCTGGCGTTCGTGGCGGAACGGCAGTCGGATACGGCGGCGCTGGCGGTGACGGCCGCCTTCGCGGTGGTGGCGCTCGTGTGCCTGGCGCTGATCCGGCGGCCGCAGCCCCGATCGTAGCCCGCATGAGCACAGCGATATGCGGGAACGCGGCGAGTCACATCCCGGATGTCGCTTCGCTCATCCGGGCTACACCACATCGTGCCTTCAGTTGAACAGGGCGTCGATCTCGTCCTGCGACGCGTGGCCGGCCTCGCCCGCGAGCCTCGGCCCGTTGAGCAGACTGTGATCCGCGTTGCGCTCGGCCATGGCGCCCGGCGCGACGTCGTTGAACGATTCGATGCCGCCCCAGATCTCCATCATCCGCACGATGTGCGTCTCGATGAACTTCAGCGTGGCGACCACCTTGGTGATGCGCTGGCCGGTCAGATCCTGAAAGTTGCAGGCCTCGAAGATGTGCACGACCTGATCCTGGATGTCGTGCGCCAGCGCCTTGTCCTGTTCCGACTTGACGGCGGCGCTCAGCGTGTTCGCCGCCTGGTCGATGAACTCGGCGGCCGCCAGGATGCCTTCCGTCGCGGTCTCGGTTCCGCCCACGATGGCGTCAAGCTCATGCGTGACCCGCTTCATCTCCGGCCCTTCGAAGCCGGTCAGGTGCAGCGTGGCGATCTCATGCTTGGTCTTGTTGATGGCGTCATAGATCAGGTCGAGCTCGGCCTTGAGCTTCTGCGCCTCGCCGATCTCGGCCTTGTAGGCCTCGATCATGGTGTGGGTCAGGTCCTCGCGCGGCTGGATCAGGGTGCGCAGCGCCCTGAGTTCTTCCATGACCTCGTCGTGCGAATGGGTGCGCTCAGCCGCGCCGTTGGCGCCGTTACGCCGCCGCATGAACGTCTCGACCCGGTAAACCTTGCGCTGTGCACTCATCGCACTCATGTGGCTACTGGCCGCCCCCATTCCCGTCACTGCCCGTTGTTACAGGCACGTGCTTTAACGGCGAGTTCACGAGCGCGCGCAGGGAGGCGAAAACGGCATCCGTGGAAACACGTTGCATCGATATTGCAGGAAAGCAGAGAGGGTCCATTAACCCTAACAAAATGCGGTTTTACGCCACATCAACCCTAACGTAATGAACAGTTCTCCAAAGAGCGGCCGAAGTCATGCGGCGCGCGCTTGTTTACCGGTCCGTTGGCGGTTCTCGGCGTACTTTCTGTCGCCTCTTCCCGGGACTGGCGCGACATCAGTCCCGGTGCGACGAACACGTTCAAGAGTACGTCGATGCAGCGCATTCTCGTGGCGGCGCTCCTGGCGAGCGCGCTCGGCACGCTTCCGGCCCATGGCCAGCTGATGCCGGTCTATCCCGTGGCCAGTCAATC
>DATFWC010000258.1:0-4610 GCA_035259885.1 Xanthobacteraceae bacterium | reverse complement strand
CCACCCGATCCCCGACGTCATGAAGGCGTGGGTGCTCGGCGATCCCGGCCAGCTCACGCTTAAGGACAAGCCCGTGCCGGTGCCGAAGCGGGCCGAGGTGCTGGTGCGCATCGACGCGGTCGCGATCTGCGCCACCGACCTAGAGATCATTTATCACGGGCCCCCAGCCTCGATCCAAGGCGGCCTGCCCTTCAACAAGGGCTTTACGCCTGGCCACGAATACATGGGCACTGTGGTGGCGCTCGGCCCCGGCGTCGACGAATACCAGATCGGCCAGCGCGTGACCGTGGAAATCCACGCTGGCTGCGGCCAGTGCAAGCGCTGCCGCGCCGGCATGTACACGTCGTGCCACAACTACGGGCTCAACTACGGCGACGTCGACAAGGGCCACCGCGCCAACGGCTTCACCACCGACGGCGGCTTCTGCGAGTACCAGGTCAACAACATCAATACGTTGGTGGCGATCCCGGACGAGATGTCGGACGAGGAGGCGACGCTGGTCGTCACCGCCGGGACCGCCATGTACGGCCTCACCGAGCTGGGCGGCCTGGTGGCCGGCGAGAGCGTGGTGGTGACCGGACCGGGGCCGATCGGCCTGCTCGGCGTGGCGGTGGCCAAGGCGCTCGGCGCCCACCCGGTGATCCTCACCGGTACCCGCGACAACCGGCTCGCCATCGGGCTCGACCTGGGCGCCGACCACGCCGTCAATGTGCGCCGCGAGGACGCCGTCGAGGCGGTGCGCCGGCTCAACGGCGGCAAGGGCGTCGACTACGTGGTGGAATGCTCGGGCGCGCCGAACGCCGTCAACGAGGCGATCCGCATGGTCAACCGCGGCGGCAAGGTGTGCCTGGCGGCGTTCCCGCACGAGGAGACGCCGGTCGACGTGGCGCATATCGTGCGCAACAATATCTATCTCTACGGCATCCGCGGCGAGGGCAAGAGCGCCACCCATCGTGCCGAGGCCTTCATGTCGCAGAAACGCTTCGACGCTACCAAGATCCACACCCATACGTTCGCACTCGAAGACCTGCCGACCGCCATCCGCTACGCCAAGGACCGCGTCGAGGACGCCATCAAGGTGGTGGTGAAGGCGCGCGGGGTCCCGGCGGCACAGAGGGTCGCGGCGGAGTGACGCAAGGGCGCAGGGAGCGCCCGGTGCGGCGTGATCGCGCCGCGATCGGCGGCCTGGGCCAGTGACAGGGGGAGATCGTGTCGTCCGACGTGATCGAGGACAGGCTCGACAGCGCCGGCGTCCGCCCGGCCGGCCCGGCGGCGCGCCCCGATTTTGCGCCTGACCTGGGCATCGTGCGCGCCATGAGCACCTTACTGCCGGGCGCGCTGCCCCTCGCCGTCAACGGCATCCGCGTGGCGGCGAGCATCCGGCCGCGCAAGTTCGTCATCGCGGGCGGCGACGAAACGCCGGTCACCATGCCGCGGACGGCCTTCCAGGTCGTGTATCCCGACTGCTGCGTGATGATCGACAGCGGGCTCGACCAGGCCACCCACGACTCCTTCAGCCCGGACAAGCCCGAGCCCTACTTTCCCGATCAGTTCGCCAAGGTCGCGCGCGCCCTGGACGCCGCCCGCCTCATCGTCGTCACGCATTTCCATGCCGACCACGTGGCCGGCGTGCTGACCGCCACAAATTTCACATCTCTGGCGCGTAAAACGATCCTCACGACCGAGACGGCGCGCTGCCTGGTCGAAACGCCGCATCGGCCGCACCTGAAACTGTCGCCCCAGGCTATCGCCAACTTCATCGTGCTCGACTATCCGGTTTGCTATCCGGTCGCGCCTGGCCTCGTGCTGCTCAAGGCGCCCGGTCACAGCCCGGACTCGCAGATGGTGTTCATCCGCCTGCAATCCGGGCGCGAGATCCTGCACAGTGTCGATTCCGCCTGGATCATGGACAATATCCTCGAGCTGAAGGGCAAGGCAGCGCCGTGGGTGAAGGAGGACGTCCCGTCCGTCATGGCGCAGCTGCGCTGGCTCAAACGCGTCCACGAAACCGACAAGAATGTTACCATCCTGGTCACCCACGACGACAAGCATTTCGATGCCGTCGCGACGTCGGGAAGGATCGGGACCGAGCTCAAGCTCTAACTGGTCGAACGGGTACACAGGAGTATTCTCATGCGATATGCGATGAAGTCATTGCTCGCTGCCGCCGCGGCGATCATTGCCTCGAGCCTGACGCCGCCTGACGCGCACGCGCAAAAATACCCGGACCGGGCGATCACAGTCGTGGTCCCCTTCCCGGCCGGCGGCCCGAGCGACGTTGTGGCGCGCATCGTCACCGAGCGCATGTCCAAGGTCCTTGGCCAGCAGATGGTGATCGAGAACGTGGGCGGCGCCGGCGGCACCTTGGGAAGCGCGCGCGTCGCCTCCGCGCACCCCGATGGCTACACGCTGCTCGCCGGCAGCATGGGCTCGCACGTGTCGGCGCCGGTGCTGACCCCGGGCGTCAAGTACGACTCGGTGCGCGACTTCGAGGCGATCGGCTTCACGGCGCATGCGCCTGCCGTCATCGTCGCCAAGAAGGATTTCCCCGCCAAGGACATCAAGGAATTCGTCGCCTACCTGAAGAAGGAAGGCGACAATGTGAAGCAGGCGCATGGCGGCATCGGCGCGTCGTCGCACATGGCCTGCCTGCTGTTCACCTCGGCGATCGGCGTCAAGCCGACGCTGGTCGCCTATCGCGGCACCGGTCCGGCCATGAACGACCTGGTGGGCGGGCACGTGGACTTCTTCTGCGAGCAGGCCGTGAGCGTCGCGCCGCAAATCGGCTCCGGCGCCATCAAGGCGTACACGGTCTCGTCGACGACGCGCCTGCCGACGCTGCCCAATGTGCCGACCGCGAAGGAAGCCGGGATCAACTACCAGATGAGCATCTGGGCCGGCATCTTTGCGCCCAAGGGCACGCCCAAGCCGGTTATCGACAAGCTCGCCGCGGCGCTTGACAAGTCGCTGGACGATCCCGAGGTCAAGAAGCGCCTGGCCGATCTCGGCGGCTCGGTTCCGGTCAAGGCGGAGCGCACGCCGGCCAAGTTCGACGCCTTCGTGAAATCCGAAATCGCCCGCTGGGCTCCGATCCTCAAGCAGGCGAGCGCGGCGAGCGCCGAGGTCAAGTAGCGGCTGGCGAAGCCAGCACTGAGGCGAGCGCCGGGAAAGCCGGCGCTTCCGGCGCTGGCCGGCTGCGGATCAGGTCCGCGGCCTTCTCGGCCATCATCAGCACGCAGGCGTTGATGTGGGCCGAGACGAGGTCGGGCATGGCCGACGCGTCGACCACGCGCAGTCGCTCGATGCCGCGCACGCGGAGTTCCGGGTCGAGCACGCTGTCGGGACCGCTGCCCATCGGGCACGTGCCGGCCGGGTGATGCGCCGTGATGGCCGTGCTCCTGATCCAGTCATCGATGGCGGCGTCGCCCCTGGCCTGCGGCCCAGGCCCGGTCTCGACACCGCGGAACGGATCGAGCGGCGCTTGGGCGGCGACGTCGCGGGCACGCTGAAAGCCTTCGCGCAGGCGCGGGAGATCGCTTGGCGCCGACAGGAAATTTCCCACGATGCGTGGCGGATCGCGCGGATCGGCGGAGCGCAAAAGGACCTCGCCGCGGCTGTCGGGATGCAGGAGCGTCGGCCGGATGGCAAAGCCGTCCGCATAGGCCGGCCTGACCAGCGGAAACCACAAGCGCGCATCGGGCGGTGCGCCGCGGAACATGTACTCGATGTCCGGCACCGCGAGATCCGGGCGCGTCTTGACGAAGGCATGCAGGCCGCCCGGCACCACGGTGCCCGGCCCGGTGCCGAACAGGTAGGCCTGGGCCATGGCGAGCGCCATGCGGTCGGCGCGCATGGCGCGGCGGAACGGTCCCGCACGCGGCCGGGCGAAATTGATGAACACCGCCAGATGATCCTGCAGGTTGCGGCCGACCGGCAGATCGGCCACGGGCGTTATGCCGGTGGCGCGCAGGTGATGTTCCGGACCGATGCCGGAGAGCATCAGGAGCTGCGGGGTGTTGAAGGCGCCGCCGCAAAGGATCACCTCGCGCGCCGCCTCGGCGCGCACGAGCTGCCCGTTCTCCACATATTCGATGCCGACGGCGCGCGTTGCCTGTAGCAGCACGCGGGTGGCGTGGGCGCCGGTCGCGACGGCGAGATTTCCGCGCGCCCGCGCCGGCTTGAGATACGCGGTGGCGGCCGATGAGCGGCGACCGTCGCGGATGGAGTATTGGCTGCGGCCAAAACCCTCGGGCCGCTCGCCGTTGTAGTCGTCGGTGACGGGAAAGCCGGCGGCGCGCGCGGCTTCTATCCAGGCGGCGTACAGCGGATCGCGCGTGCGTGCCCATTCGACGCCGACCGGACCGGACCCGCCACGCCAGACGTTCTCGCCACCCTGCCACCTTTCGCAGCGCTTGAAGTAAGACAGGACGTCGGCATAGGACCAGCCTCGCGCGCCCTTCTGCGCCCAACGGTCGTAGTCGCCGGGATGACCGCGGGTGAATGCCATCACGTTGATCGACGACGAGCCACCCAGCACCTTGCCGCGCATCGCCTCGATGCGGCGACCGTTCAGCTGGGCCTCGGGCTCGGTATGGTAGCCCCAGTCGAAC
>DATFWC010000257.1:0-9818 GCA_035259885.1 Xanthobacteraceae bacterium | reverse complement strand
CCAGGCGATCGAACCGGCATAGAGAACGAGCGCCTGCCAGTCGAGTTTTCCGATGAGCGCCGGCCATCCCATGAGGGCTCCCCAGGAAAACGCCAGGCCGAGCACGATCTGCGGCCAGTAGGTCACGCGCTTCATGAACGGATACACGGCGACAACCGCCAGCGACGCGATGCCGAGCATGATGGTGAAGCGATTGAACTGCAGCAGCACCGCGAGCCCGAGCAGCGCCTGGGCGACCAGGAATGTGGCCGCTTGGGCGAGCGTGACCTGGCCGGCGGGCAGCGGGCGCGAGCGCGTGCGTTCGACTCGGGCGTCGATGTCGCGATCGACGATGTCGTTCCAGGTGCACCCGGCCCCGCGCATGGCAAAGGCGCCGACGAAGAACAGCAGCACATGCCAGGGGTCAGGATAGGGGGCGCCGGCACGGATGGCAGCAAGACCGGCCGACCACCAGCACGGCATCAGCAGCAGCCACGAGCCGATCGGACGGTCGAGCCGGGCCAGCCGCAGATAGGGACGGATGCGGACCGGCGCGACCCGATCGACCCAGTTTCCAGTCGAATCGGCGACGCGCTCGGCCGCGTTGGTCATCGCGCCAGCGGGCTGCCGGTCAGGGTGTCGAACGTGCCGCGACCGGGCGAGGTGTTGTCGGGCCCGGCGATGCCGCGCACGCCCAGTTCGTCGCTCAGCCGCGGGCCGGGCGGCGGCCCGCCGACCCCCGCCGCGGCAGCGGCGCAGATGTTGTCGCGCGTCTTGACCGTGCGGTCATGATTGGATTTGACCTGGGTGACCGCCTGAGGCGGGATGTTGCAGGTGGACTGGTTTTCGGTCATGAATTTGACCACCTTCCCCTCGGCGGTCGCGAAGTCCTTGAACAACTTGCAGAACTCGGAGCGGTCCGCCTTGCGATCGATGGCCACCTTGAGTATGCCGGCACGCTTTTCCGCCGCTTCGCGCAGGGGGTTGAATTCGCGCATGCACGGCGACTCCTGGGGCGGCGGCGGGGCGCCAAACCCACCCTGCGGTCCACCCATCGCGCCCTGCGGCGCACCGGCCGGCGGCCTCCCCCCGGGGGGCGGCCCCATCCCGGGCCCCATCGGCATCACGGCGGCCGGCGCCGTGTCGAACGTCGGCAGATTCCCGGTGGGGACCTGGGCCACCGCGCTTTCGCTGATGAGGCACACAGCCATGCCAGCAAGCACGACAAAGCGACGCAAGGTCATGGACTATCCCCTTCGATCCCTGTCCTGCGGCCGGCGGCCGATTTCCCCCACCTATAAACAACCTTCGAATTCCGGCGGCAAGGCGGCAAATCGCGCTGGCGCCGCGGAATCGGGCGGGCCATACCGCCAGGGTACCTAATGAGTCGTTACGATTTCCGCACCCCGCGTATTTTCCTCGATGCTGCGCTCGCCCCCGCGGCGCGCCTCGCGCTCGATGCCGACCAGGTCAACTACCTGGTCAACGTGCTACGCCGGCGCGACGGCGCACCCGTGCTGGTGTTCAACGGCCGCGAGGGCGAGTGGCAGGCGACCCTGGCGGCCGAAGGCAGGAAGCGATTCGTGCTCATGGTCGCGGCCCAGACCCGCCCGCAATCGCCGCCCGGCGACCTGCACTATTGGTTCGCCCCGCTGAAAGCGGCGCGGCTCGACTATATGGTGCAGAAGGCGGTTGAGATGGGCGCCAGCCGCCTGCAGCCGGTGCGGACGCAACATACGCAGGCCGAACGGGTCAATGTCAGGCGGTTGCGGGCGAACGCCGTCGAGGCGGCGGAGCAATGCGGCATCCTCAGCCTGCCGGAGCTTGGCGAGCCGGTGGCGCTGGCGGCGGCCCTGGCGGCGCATGACCCGGCGCGCCTGCTGGTGTTCTGCGACGAGGACGCCGAGGTGAAGGATCCGGTCGCCGCGCTGGCAGCGGCGGCGCCGCGCGAGCGGCCGCTTCCAGTGGCCGTGCTGATCGGGCCGGAAGGCGGCTTTGGGCCGGAAGAGCGCAGCGCCGTGATGCGCCTGCCGCGCGTGGTGCGCCTGTCGCTCGGGCCGCGCATCCTGCGCGCCGACACGGCGGCGGTGGCGGCGCTGGCCGTGGTGGGCGCGGTCATCGGCGACTGGCGCTGACGGCTAATTGACGCGTGTGCGGTGCCCGCCCGCCCCCGCCGGAACCCGAACGCAGCAAACGCGTTATCAGGCGCCGGCCCGCAGGCTCGCGCAGCGGGAGAGTATCGTCACTCAATCTATCGAAGTGCGTGTATTTCCAATTTTGCAATGCGTCGCGACAGGACGCCTCAAATCCGGACCGATTTGGCCGGAACGTGTTCACGTCCATGGCAAGCGTGTTCGGCTGTGAGTGGGAGCAAGACGGGGTGGATCATGCCGTACGCATACAGTTTTGGCATTGAGGAAGAGTATTTTCTGGTCGACGCGGAGACGAAAAGCGTTGCGCGCGAAATGCCCGAGGCGTTCCTGAAGGACGCCAGCGCGGCCACTGGCGGCCGCGTGAAAGGCGAATTTTTGCAGTCGCAGATCGAAGCCGCCACCGTGCCGCACACCAAGATGGACGAGGCCCGCGCCGAGCTGCGCTTCCTGCGCCAGACCGTGGCGGCGGTGGCGGCGAATCACGGCCTGGCGATCTTTGCCGCCGGCACGCACCCCACCGCGTTCTGGAAGCGATCGCAGCAGACGCCGGCGGAACGCTACGACGTGGTGATGGACGATCTGCAGATGATCGGCCAACGCAACATGCTGTGCGGGCTGCATGTGCACGTCGAGTTGCCCGACCCGGACGACCGCGTGGACGTGATGTGCCGCATGCTGCCCTACCTGCCGCTGTTCGTCGCGCTCGCCACCTCCTCGCCGTTCTGGCAAGCGCGGCAGACCGGCCTGAAGGGATATCGGCTGGCCGCCTACGACGAGCTCCCGCGCACCGGGGTGCCCGAACTGTTCCGCCGGCGCGAGGACTTCGACGCTTACGTGGCGGCGCTGGTCAAGGCCGGGGTGATGGAGGATTCGAGCTACGTGTGGTGGGCGATCCGCCCGTCGCTCAAGCATCCGACGCTGGAGCTGCGCGCCCCCGATTCCTGCACCCGGGTCGACGATTCGCTGGCGATCGCCGCGCTCTATCGCGCGATCGCGCGCCAGCTCACGCGCAACCCGTGGCTCAACTGGGATCTCTCCGCGGTCGATCGTGCCATCGTGGTCGAGAACAAGTGGCGGGCGCAACGCTATGGCGTGCGCGGCACCTTCGTCGACATTGGCGGCAACGGCGCCATTTCGGTGGCCGAGATGCTCGAGCAGGTGATCGCCCAGGTGCAGGACGATGCCGAGGCGCTCGGCTGCGCCGACGAGCTGACGCATTGCCGCGCGATCGTCGGCGAAGGCACCTCGGCAGATGCGCAGTTGGCCGTGTTCGAGGCGGCGCAGGGCCGCAGCGACAATCGCGGCGACGCGCTGCGCGCGGTCACCGACTGGATCGCCGAGGCGACGCTGCGGTGGCAGACGACCAACGACGACGACAGACAAGCTCACAATTCCGTCGTCTGTCCCTCATCCTCCGCGCTCTGAATCGGCGCCTGCACCACCAGCCCGCGCGCGCGCGCATCGACCACGCCGAGCGCGCGCAAGGCGAGCAGCGTGAGCGTCTGCGCCGCCGCGCGCGCCTTGGCGGGATCGTCAGGAAGCTCGGGCGCCAGCGGCCCCACCAGTCCCTCGATCAGGGCCCCCACCACGGCCGGCGCAGCCAGGGCCGTGTCCTGCTCGGGCAGATGGCCCGCGCTGATCGCAGCCGCGAGCCGCGCGGCGATCTCGGCCGCCAGTGCCCGGCGATAGGCGATGCGAACCGCTGCAACCTCCGGGTCGGCCGGCTCCGCCAGCACCGCCCAGGCGAGACGCCGGGCAGCCAGCGCCCGTGCCGCAAAGGTGGCAATGGCCGCCACCAGCGCCGACAGCGGCCCCGGTGCCGCGTCGGCGGCCCGGCGCATGGCGCCGATCTCGCGCTCCGACACCGCGGTGACCAGCGCCGTCACCATGTCGCCCTTGGAGGGAAAGTAGCGATAGACCGTGCCGGCCGCGATGCCGGCGCGTTCGGCCACCGGCGCAATCTGCATGCCCGCCATCCCGCGCTCGGCCGCAAGCGCGCGTGCCGCCGCAATGATCGCGGCGTGACGGGCGGCGAGCCGGCGGGCCACTTTTTCGGTGCGGCGATAAGCCATCACACATCCTGACCGGGGAAAAAGTGAACCACGGTTCATTGCCAGCGGCAAGTGGCGGCGCGCTGCACACAAAAGTCAAGTGGAGCTGACGCTCGACATCGGGCTGAAAGCCGACGACGATGCTGCGCGCTGATGCGCGAAACTCATCAGGGGAACGACATGCGATTGTTGAAGCTGGCGGCGGCGAGCCTGTGCGCTTTCGCCGTCACCATCGTGGTCGCGTACGGCGCCGACCCGGTCAAAATCCGCGCGAGCTGGATCGTGGCCCCATCGGACTGGACGCCGATGCTCCTGGAAAAACCGGAGCTCATGCGCAACCAGGGCAAGTCCTACGTGTTCGAGCCGGTGCGCTACGCCGGCACACCGGCCGTGATCACGGCCATGGCCAACAACGAGGTCGAGCTCGGCAACCTCGCCTTCTCGTCGCTTGCAATCGCCATCCAAAATGCCGGCCTCGACGACCTGCGGGTGATCGGCGATCAGTTCCGCGACGGCGAAGGCGCCTCCTACTCGAATCAGTACTACGTCCTCAAGGACAGCGCGATCCAGCGCGTCGAGGATCTCAAGGGCAAGATCGTCGCCACCAACGTGGCTGGCAGCGCGGTCGACATCGCCATGCGGGCGATGCTGCGCAAGCACGGCCTGGAGGACAAGCGCGACTACACCATGGTCGAGGCGCCGTTCCCGACGATGAAAGGCATGCTGGTGCAGAAGAAGGCCGACCTCGCCTCGTTCGTTGCGCCGTTCTCGTTCGATCCCGAGCTCAAGCAGATCGCGCGGCCGTTGTTCAGCCAGAAGGAGGCGATCGGCACCACACAAATGATCGTGTGGGTGGTGCGCAAGCCGTTTTTGGACAAGAACCGCGCCGCCATGCTCGATTTCATGGAGGACGCCTTGCGGGTCGTGCGCTGGTACCTCGATCCGGCGCATCACGATGAAGCGGTGGCGATCGCCGCCCGGCTGACCAAGCAGCCGCCGGACCGCTTCGCCGGCTGGCTGTTCACCGACAAGGAATATTCGCGCAGCCGCGACCTCCTCCCCAATATCGCGGCGCTGCAAGCCAATATCGAGGTCCAGCGCGAACTCGGATTCCTCAAGGGCCCGATCGACATTCAGCGCTATACCGACCTCAGCCTGGTGCAGGAGGCGGCGGCGCGGCTGAAGTGACGCGCCGGCCCGCAAGGCGGTGCCACGATAGGCGGTTGGGCGGCGAACAGGTCGTGACGCGTTGCCGGTCGCGGTTTGGTTGTGCGCACACGACGCTTCCTTACGCAAATTTAATCCCGAAGCCGATTGCAACCGCGGCAGAGCCCGGTGTCAAATGGACATGGTGAAAACACCGGAGGGTAACGCATGCTTTGGGATGGGATTTCGGACTGGCGCAAGAAGCGAAAGCTGCATCAGATGCTCACCGATCCGCGCGCCACACGGGGCTTCAGGTCGACCGTGCAGCTCGAAAAGGGAATCGCTTCCGATCGCGCCACCACGGAGCGGCTGCTGCGCGCCATCGGCGCGACGAAAGCCGAAGCCGCCGAAGAATGGACGCTCAATCCGGCGCGGTGAACTGAGCGCCGCCGCTCGCGGCCAAACGCCATGTACCCTGGTCCTTCGGCCGGGGTTTTGTGGGTCGTCCGGCGTCCGCCCGATCGTGATCTGCCATCGTCACGTCGGCCGTCAGGACCCTTTGCCGGCCAGCGCCTTCTCGCGGATGGCGGTGAGCGACATCGTCGGCGCCACCGCCTCGGGATCGATCTTCAGGTGCACGATGGCGGGCTTGCCGGATTTGACCGCCGCCTCGTAAGCCGCACCGAAATCGGCGGTCTTTTCGACCGCGATGCCGAAGCCGCCGAAGGCGCGCGCATAGGCGACGAAATCCGGATTCTTCAGATCGGTGGCGATGATGCGGCCAGGATATTCGCGCTCCTGGTGCATGCGGATGGTGCCGTAGATGCGATTATCGGCGAGCACCACCACGAACGGCAGATCGTGCTGCACGGCAGTGGCGAATTCCTGCCCGTTCATCAGAAAGTCGCCGTCGCCGGCAATGCATATGACCGTGCGCTGCTGGTTGATCCGCTTCATCGCCACCGCGGCCGGCACGCCGTAGCCCATCGAGCCCGACGTCGGGGCGACATGCGTGGCGAACCGGCGGAAGCGGTAGAAGCGGTGGATCCAGGCGGCGAAGTTGCCGGCCCCGCTGCACAGGATCGCGTCGGGCGGCAGATGCTCGCGCAGCCACACCATGACCTCGCCCAGATTGACGGCGCCCGGCTGCTGCGTCGGAGTCTGCGTCCAGGCGAGATATTCCTCATGGGCCGTACCGGTGTCGGCGCGCCAGCGAATCTCATTGGGCGGCTGCACGCCTTCCAGCGCGGCCGCGAAGGCAGTGGGCGCGGCATTGATCGCCAGATGCGGCCGGTAGACCCGTCCAAGTTCCTCGGCCCCGGGATGCACGTGCACCAACGTCTGCCGCGGCCCCGGAATGTCGAACAGCGTATAGGATTGCGACGGCATCTCACCCAGGCGTCCGCCGACCAGGATCACCAGGTCGGCGGCCTTGATCCGCGCCAGCAGTTTCGGATTGGGCCCAATGCCGAGATCGCCGGCGTAGCACGGATGCAAGGCATCGAAGAGATGTCCGCGACGAAACGTGGTGGCGACCGGCAGCGCGCAGCGCTCGGCAAACCGCATCACCGCCGCGGTGGCCGTCTCCGACCAGCGGCTGCCGCCGAGCAGCATGATCGGCCGTGCGGCTTCCCACAGCAGCTTTTGCAGCCGCGCCATGTCACTCAAGCCCGGCCACGTCTCGACCGGCTCGAACGGTGGCGCGTCGGCCACCACCACGCGGTCGGTGAGCATGTCCTCGGGCAGCGCCACCACCACCGGACCGGGCCGGCCGCTGCTGGCCGTGTAGAACGCGCGCGACACGATCTCGGGGATGCGCGCCGCATCGTCGATCTCGGTCGCCCACTTGGTCAGCGAGCCGAACACGGCGCGGAAATCGATCTCCTGGAACGCCTCGCGGTCGCGCATTTCGCGCCCGACCTGCCCGACGAACATGACGAGCGGCGTCGAATCCTGGCGCGCGATATGGATGCCGTGCGCCGCATTGGTGGCGCCCGGGCCGCGCGTGGTGAAGCACACCCCGGGGCGGCCAGTGAACTTGCCGACCGCTTCCGCCATGATTGCGGCGCCGCCTTCCTGCCGGCACGTGGTCACGGCGATGTCGCGATCGTAGAAGGCATCGAGCGCCGCCAGATAGCTCTCGCCCGGCACGCAGAACACGTGGCGCACGCCGTGCGCGATCAGTTGGTCGACCAGAACCTCGCCGCCGCTGCGCGAGCCGTCATTGGCACGCATGTGCTTACCTCCTCGCGGCTCACCGCCTGATCGGCGCGAATTTCGCCGGCAGCATCAGGTTGTTGCGCTGGTTTTCGAGGAAGCCGGCCTCGCGCTGTAGCTTGACGAACTGCTGCCATTCGGGATCGGCCTGCATGGCGGCACGCTTGGCGCTGCGGTCGGCGGCGTCCTCGAACGCCCACATGTGGACGAGCGTGTTGATCTCGCCGCTCTCGGTATAGAGATAGGCCAGCGGCTGCCCGAGATGACGCGCCTGCGGCAGGAAGCCGTGCTTCTCATAGAGATCGAGATGGGCGTTCATCGTGCCCGGCTTCACGCGATAATAGCGATGGTCGACCAGCACCCTTATTCTCCCCCGTTGCGGCGCCGCCAGCCGGCGCGAGCGCGATCTTTCGGCGATGGCGTGCAGGGGTCAATAGGGTTTGGCGAATGGCCAAACGGCGAATGGCGAATGGAGCCTCCTGGCGCAGCCTTCGCCATTCGCTATTTCGCTATTCGCTATTTGCTAGGTGGCGGGCTCCACCGAAACGACCTGGAACGTGTGCATCTCGCCGTCCTCGTCGCGGATCGACACATATTCCCCGGGCACGAAGGCATGGCTGGCAAATCGATAGCCCGCCTCGTCATCGTCCTCCGCCGTCTCGTCGTAGTCGAACACCCAGCGCGAGTGCTCGTTGCCGCCCGGCTTGTGGACCAGCTTGCCGAACTCCTCCTCGTTGCCCCAGAACCGGCGCACGCCGCAATGCTCGCGGTGCATGCGCCACAGGCGCGGATCGATACGACCGCTGGAGTCCAGCGGCGCGACGAACTCGTAGCCGTGGCGCGCCGAGCCGGTGGGAAACTCCTTCGAGCGGGCGAGGTTGAGCCGAATGCGCTTGAACTCGTGCGGCAGCTTGGTCATGGAACCGGCCTCCTCGAAACTCCGCAAGCGCCCTCGCGCCGAGCATATGACGTATGACAGCGCAGATATGCCGGGCATTGACTTGGCTCAAGACCGCCCGCTGGTGTAACGGCCATTGTCAGGAAATCTCGACCGGAATGACTCTTCCCGATCAGCTCCAGCAGGAGGTTTTTGCGTTCCTGGCCGACCCCGCAACCCATGGCGGGAACGAGGTCAAGCGCATCGACACCCATGCGGCGTCGGTATTCCTGGCCGGCGACCGTGCCCTCAAGGTCAAGCGCGCGGTGCGGTTTCCTTTCCTCGACTATTCGACCCTGGACAAGCGACGGCGCGCCTGCGCCGCCGAGCTCGAGGTCAACCGGCCGTTGGCGCCGCAGATATATCTTGGCGTCGTGCCGGTCACGCGGGCAGCGGACGGACGCCTGGCGCTCGGCGGCGCGGGCACACCGGTCGAGTGGGTGGTCGAGATGCACCGGTTCGACGAGGCGCAGACGCTCGACTGCCTCGCCGATCAGGCCCACATCGGCGCGGCGCAGGCCGACCGGCTCGGCCGGGCGGTGGCGGCGGCGCACGCCAAGGCGCCGGCAGTCGACGCCGAGCCGTGGCTCGCAGCGCTCGCGTCCTTCCTCGATCAGAACGCGGCGGCATGGCGCGAGCGGCCCGACCTGTTCGGCCCCGACCAGGCGGCCGACCTGGACCAGCGCAGCCGCGCCGCCTTGCGCCGCATCCAGCCCCTGCTGCGCGCGCGCGGGACGCAAGGCCTCATCCGGCGCGGCCACGGCGATCTTCACCTCGGCAACATCGCGCTCATCGACGGCGAGCCCGTCCTTTTCGACGCGATCGAGTTCGACCCGCTGATCGCGGCCGGCGACGTGCTTTACGACCTCGCCTTTCTGCTCATGGACCTGGTCGAGCGCGGGCTGAAACCGGCCGCCAACGTGGTGCTCAACCGCTATCTCGCCGAGACGCGGCGCAACGAAGATCTGGACGCGCTCGCGGCACTGCCGTTCTTCCTCTCGCTGCGCGCCGCGATCCGCGCCAAGGTGACGGCGGCACGGCTCAAGCATGCCGCCGCTGCGGCGCGCCCGAACATCGCGCAGGCGGCGCAAACCTACTTCCGGCTCGCCTGCCGCGCGATCGTACCGCCGAGGCCGGTTCTCGTCGCCATCGGCGGGCTGTCGGGAACCGGCAAATCCGTCCTGGCGCGCCACATCGCGCCCGATCTTGCGCCCGATCCCGGCGCCGTCATCCTGCGCTCCGACGTCGTGCGCAAGGACCTGTTCGGGAAGCACGAGACCGACAAGCTTCCGGCCGAGGCCTATCAGGACACCGTGACATCGCGGGTCTACGCCA
>DATFWC010000256.1:0-2927 GCA_035259885.1 Xanthobacteraceae bacterium | reverse complement strand
CTCAATTGCCAATTATGAGGATCGTTTCGTCATCCCGACCAGCCATCGCGAGCAGGCGGAGGATGCGTACGGCCTGCGCGGCTCTTGCGGTTTCACCTTCGGCAACGGCTGCGACTTCGGCCCACCGCACTCGACGCTGTTTGGCGGGAAGATGGGACGCCGCACGCTGACGCCGATCAGGCCGCTCGATACGTAAGGAGGCCGGCGATGATCGTGTTGCGAGCGCTCGGTGCCTTGTTGGCGTACCCGTGCGAAGAGGTTCGACAGGCGCTGCCTGAGATCGCCGACGCGATCCGTGCCTCGCCGCTCATCGCGCCGCGCGAGCGCGAAGGTGTGCTGGCGCTGGTCGACGATCTCGCAGCCCGCGATCTCCTGGAGGCAGAGGAACGCTATGTCGACCTGTTCGATCGCAGTCGTGCGACTTCGCTCCATCTTTTCGAGCACCTGCACGGAGACGCGCGCGCTCGTGGACCCGCAATGGTCGACCTCAAACGCCACTATGAGAGGGCAGGCTATGAGCTGTCGTCGAGCGAATTGCCCGACTATCTGCCGGTCGTGCTCGAATATCTCAGCTGCCGCGATCTACAGGAGGCGCGCGCTCTTCTGAGCGACTGCGCCCATATTTTGCGGCGGATCGGCGAGGCGCTCCTCGCCCGCGGCAGCGGCTACGCCGCTGTCCTGCAGGCGCTGCTGGTGATTGCCGGCGAGGCGGCGCTCGATGTTGCCGCCGTGCGCCGCGTCGCGGACCGGGCCGAGGATCTCGATCAGGACTGGTTCGAGCAGCCCGCTTTTGGGGCGGAGCCGGCGTCGGGCGCGGTGCCAATGCCGGGGAAAATGCCGCCGGCCCAGTGAACGCGGAGATCGCCACATGCTGTCCGCCGACTACGTCAACACCTTCCTCTTCGGCATCTATCCCTATCTGTGTCTCGCCGTGCTGCTGATCGGCAGCCTGATCCGCTTCGATCGCGAGCCCTATACCTGGAAGAGCGATTCCTCCCAGTTGCTGCGCAAGGGACAGCTCCGCCTTGGATCGAATCTTTTCCATTATGGCGTGATCATCGTGATTCTCGGGCATTTTGCCGGATTCCTGGCGCCGCACTGGGCGGTTGCTTGGGCTCTCGACCCTGTCGGCCATCAGCTCCTGGCCATGGTGGTCGGTGGCATCGCCGGGCTGGTCGCCATCATTGGTCTCACCATCCTGCTGCACCGCCGGCTTGCTGATCCGCGCATCCGGTTGAACAGCCGCAAGTGGGATATCGCCGTCGCCCTGCTGCTGTGGCTGCAGCTTGCGCTCGGGCTTCTCACCGTGCCGCTTTCGGCCTCGCACATGGATGGAGTCTTGTTCGAGACGCTGACGAGCTACGTCAAGGGGATCGTGACCCTCGACGGCAACGCTGCTGCGCTCATGATGGGCGTCCCGCTGACGTACAAACTGCACGTTCTCCTGGGATTTACCATCTTCCTGGTCTCGCCGTTCACCCGCATGATCCATATCTGGAGCGGCGTCGGCGTACTCGCCTATCTGTTCCGGCCCTACCAGATCGTGCGCACGCCGCGAACAAGAGCGCGAGAGCCGGTGCGATCATGACCGTCACGGTCAATGGAATCGCCGTCGAAGTCGGGCGCTGGCCAAGCGCGGAGGTCGCGGTCGTGCGCGAATTGTTGCGTCAGCGCGCGATCGCGCTTGGCCTGTTGTCTCCCGACTCCACCGATCACGACACGATCGACGCTGCCATCGAGCGTCTGCTCGCCCAGGAGGTCAAGGTGCCGTCTCCGACCGAGGCGGAATGCCGGCGCCACTATGAAACTCATGTGAAGGAGTTCCAGAGCGGGGATCTCGTGCACGCGCGGCATATCCTGTTCCAGGTAACGCAATCGACGCCAGTTCCGCAAATCCGCGCTCGTGCCGAACGCACCTTGTCCGAACTTCTGGCAGAGCCGGATCGGTTCGCTGCCGTAGCCCGCGAGCTGTCCAATTGTCCCTCCGGCCAGCAAGGCGGCAACCTTGGCCAGATCGGTCATGGCGATACGGTTCCCGAGTTCGAGCAGGCGCTTTTTCGTCTGGGAGCGGCCGGAATTCTGCGCCAGCTGGTCAAGACGCGTCACGGATTTCACATTGTGGCCGTCGATCGGACCATTCCGGGTGAGAGGCTGCCGTTCGAAGCGGTGCGAGAACGGATCGCCGAACGCCTCAAGTCGGGCGTCGAAGCGCGCGCGCTGCGGCAATACGTTTCGATCCTTGCCGGTCAGGCGCGGATCGTGGGAGTCGATTTGCAGGGCGCGGAGACGCCGCTCGTGCAATGACGACGGGCGCGGCAGCGAGGCCGCGCTGGTCGCGGGACGGAATTGTCCCAGATATGGTCTGACACATGCTCGGCGATCTCATTGCCAACCTTGACCGTCCGGACGTCACAGCCGCCGTGCTCGCGACGCTGGACCCCGCCGTTGCCGCCCGCCTCGAGCGACGTGCCGCAGCGGCGGCGATGATCGCGCCAGATTTCGTCGCCGGCGCCGTTCGCGACTTCTTGGAGCGTGCCGACGACGAACTCTGGCTCCAGCTCCTGACAATCATGCGCAAGGCGGACGATCCCGGCCTCGTCGCGATCCAGGCGATCCTGGGATGGGTCGTTGCCGATGAATGACCTGCGCCCTGACGCTGAGCAGTTCAGCGGTGGGCGTTGATTTCGTAAATAGCTTGCGGACCGGACACGGCGCTGCCACGGCGATTTTGGCTGCTGGCAATAGCAACGTGAGTTACGGAAATTGCTGGTGCTGCTAAGGATTTATGGTGCTGCCGGTCAGGATTGAACTGACGACCTCTCCCTTCATCACACTGACGCTTTCGCGTCCGCCTGCGGCGTTTGTGCGCTGGACCATCCCTTCGCCATCGGTCGTTTCCGACCCTTAGGCGCCACCCGTCTGGCCTC
>DATFWC010000255.1:0-2196 GCA_035259885.1 Xanthobacteraceae bacterium | reverse complement strand
CCTTTGTCGAGAACGTGCCGTTCTACGGCTTCGCCGTCATGTGCACGGATCACCCGGTGGTGCACAGCCTGGTCGGCCGCATCGAGGACCGCCGCATCATCACCTACGGCGAGAATCCGCAGGCCGACGTGCGCCTCGTCGAGCTCGACCACGTCGACGGCAGGTCACGCTTCTCGGTCGTGTTCCGCGATCGCTGGGGCGACACCGTCCACGAGATCCGCGCGCTCACCTTGCCCATGCCCGGCCGCCACAACGCGCTCAATGCCACCGCGGCCGTCGCCGTGGCGCATAAGCTCGGCATCGCCGACGCGCAGATCGTCAGGGCGCTGGAAGGCTTCGGCGGCGTCAAGCGCCGCTTCACCCGCACCGGCGAGTGGAATGGCGTCACGGTGTTCGACGACTACGGCCATCACCCGGTCGAGATTGCGGCGGTGCTGCGCGCCGCGCGCGAGTCGACGAACGGCCAGGTGATCGCCGTAATGCAGCCGCACCGCTACACGCGGCTGCACCACCTGTTCGAGCAGTTCTCGACCTGCTTCAACGACGCCGACGTCGTGATCATCGCCGACGTCTATCCGGCCGGCGAGGCGCCGATCCCCGGCGCCGACCGCGAGTCGCTGGTGACGGCGATCCGCGCGCGCGGCCACCGCCAGGTGATCTCGCTCGACGGACCGCTTGAGCTCGCGCGCCGCGTCAAGGACCTGGTGCGCCGGGGCGACTACGTGGTCTGCCTCGGCGCCGGCAACATCACCCAATGGGCCTACGCGCTGCCCGCCGAACTCGCCGCCCTCGACAAGGCGGCGTGATGCTGCGCCCGTGCCACTTGCTCCACCTCTCCCCGCGTGCGGGGAGAGGTCGGATTCCAAGCGAAACGGAGCGGAGCGATGGAATCCGGGTGAGGGGGCTTGTCCGCAAATCTAAGCCTGCGGAATTGCCCCCTCACCCGATTTGCTTCGCTCCGCAAGAGCTCCGCTCGCAAATCGACCTCTCCCCGCACGCGGGGAGAGGTCGAGCAAGCGGCTTGCACGCAGCTGCACTCGCATGAACCTGAGCATGACCTTCTCCGACATCACCCCCGATCTCAAATCCCGCATGCCGAAGCTGCGCGGCCGGCTCATGCCCAACCAGGTGCTGGCGGATCTCACCTGGTTCCGGGTCGGCGGGCCGGCGCAGGCGCTGTTCATCCCCGACAGCGAAGAGGACCTCGCGTACTTCCTGAAAAATCTTCCCGGCGACGTGCCGGTGACCGTGGTTGGCCTCGGTTCGAATCTCATCGTGCGCGACGGCGGCGTGCCTGGCGTCGTGGTCCGCCTCGGCCGCGGCTTCAACGACGTCGCAATCGAGGAAGGCCACCGCGTGCGCGCCGGCGCCGCCGTACCCGACGTGAAGGTGGCGCGCGCCGCCCAGGAGGCCGGCATTGCCGGCCTGTCGTTCCTGCGCGGCATTCCCGGCGCCATCGGCGGCGCGCTGCGCATGAACGGCGGCGCCTATGGCGGCGAGACCAGGGACGTTCTGGTCGAGGCGCGCGGCGTCGACCGTGCGGGAAACATCCGCGTCTACCGGAACGCCGACATGGGCTACTCGTATCGCCACTGCGGCGTCGGCGAGGACGTGATTTTCACGCAAGCGCTGTTCCAGGGCACGAGCGGTGACCGCGACGCCATCGCCGCCGAGATGGACAAGATCACCGAGTCGCGCGAGGCGACGCAGCCGGTGAAGAGCCGCACCGGCGGCTCGACCTTCAAGAATCCGCCCGGCCACAAGGCGTGGCAGCTCATCGACGCCGCCGGCTGCCGCGGGCTCACCGTCGGCGACGCCCAGGTGTCGGAGATGCACTGCAATTTTTTGATCAATCGCGGCGGCGCCAGCGCCGCCGACATCGAGACGCTGGGCGAGACCGTGCGCGCGCGCGTGAAGGAGAACTCCGGCGTGCAGCTCGAGTGGGAGATCAAGCGGATCGGGATTGGTGTGGCGGGGTGAATAAGAACGTGGCCGCGAGCGCGGCGCGCTCCCTCTCCCCGGCGGGGAGAGGGTCGGGGTGAGGGGGCGAGTGACTCTCGATAGGCCCTTGCCCCCTCACCCGACTTGCTTCGCAAGTCGACCTCTCCCCGCTGGGGAGAGGTGGAGCAAGCGGCGCTCGCTGTACGTTAATCCCTGATCGCTTCGCTGTCCGGCACGATCGTGGCGAAGCGGTCG
>DATFWC010000254.1:0-6030 GCA_035259885.1 Xanthobacteraceae bacterium | reverse complement strand
TTGTCGTCGACCACCTTCACGCTGAACTGGACGGTCTGCAGCATGATGTCGGTGGCGCATCCGGCCAGCATGTGGGTGATGGGGCCGTCCTCCCGCGTGGTCTTGATGGTGCACGACGCCATGCGCCCGCGGATGCGTTTCCCGTCGACGATGAACCCGCTGCCGAACATGTCCGCGTCGGGGCGGAACGAGATCGTGCTTCCCTTGGTCGCGAAGACCTTGTCGCACGCCTGCAGGTCGGTGGCCCAGGCGCCAGTGAGGTCGGTCGCCAGAGCAGGAGCATGGAGGGAGATGATGGCGAAGCCTGCCATGAGGGCCGGCAAGATTTGTCTCGATATTGGCATTGCTTTCACATCCGGTTGGTCAGTTGAAGGGTGGCGGCGGCATGGTCGGATCAGGATACGGAGAGGGCGGGGGAAAGGCAGACCTCCGCACCCGCCGTTGCTGTGAGCGCCGGTCGGGCACGCAGATCCCGCCGACGCCGCGGATCGACTGCTCGCAGCTGCGCAAGGACGGAATGCCGCAATCCCGCGTGCCGTTGTTGTACTGGGCGCAATATTGCGCCGCGCCGGCGGTGCCGCGCGCATCGAGCGCGACGGAGGCGATAAGGGCGAAACCGAAGGAAAGAAGCTTCCGCATGGCGCTGCTCCTCACGGCGATCCATCGAGGCGGTCGAGGCGATGCGTCCAGCGCACCGGCCAGAACGCCAGCACGGCGACCACCAGCGCCAGCAGCAGCGTTGCGACCATCATCTGAATGACGCCGAAACCGGGGGCGTCCTTGGCCACGAACCAGCCCGTCACGGCGCCGCCGATCATCAACAACGCCCGAACCGCCCAGCTGATCACGCAAGCCCTCCTGGCATGACTATTCGGCGGCAGCCGGTCGCCCCAGCGGCGTGTGCTCCGCCGGCGGCGCGGCCGTTGCCGCGGGCGGGCGGCTCCCCGGCCTGAGCCTTTCACGGATCGCCTGGAACATCACATAGAGCGGCGGGATGACAAAGATACCGAGGAACGAGGCGAAGATCATGCCGCCGAACACCGGCGTGCCGACGTTGCGCCGCGCCAGCTGCGAGGCGCCGACCGCGACCACCAATGGAAACAATCCGAGGATGAAGGCGAACGACGTCATCATCACGGGCCGGAAGCGCAGCCGCGCGCCTTCGGTCGCCGCATGGTGCAGCGGCACGCCCTTCTCGCGCTGCTCCTTGGCGAACTCGACGATGAGGATGCCGTTCTTGGCGGCCAGGCCGATCAGCACCACCATGCCGATCTGCGCATAGAGATCGAGCGTCAAGCGGCCGATGACGATGGCGGCGAACGCGCCGAGCACGCCGACTGAAACCGACAGCAGCACCGGCACGGGAATCGTCCAGCTTTCGTACAGGCCGACCAGGAACAGATAGGCGAACAGCACGGCAAAGCCGAGGATGAGGCCGGTCTTGCCCTCGGCGCGCTTTTCCTGGAACGCGGTGTCGGTCCATTCGCCGGCATAGCCCGCCGGAAGCGTGCGGGCGGCGACCTCCTCCATGGCCTGGAGCGCCTGCCCGGACGACACGCCCGGCGCCGGAGAACCCTGCACCGTGACGGCGCGCAAGTTGTTGTAGCGGATCAGCGCCGGCGGACCGACCACCACGCGGACCTCCACCAGGCTGCGCAGCGGGATCATCTTGCCTTCCGCGTTGCGCACGTTGATGCGGTAGATGTCGTCGACGCTCGCCCGGTCGTCGGCCTCGGCCTGCACCCAGACCTGCCACGTGCGGCCGAACAGGTTCATCTGGTTGACGTAGAAGCCGCCGAGCGAGGCCTGCAGCGCCTGGAATACGTCGCTCAACTTGACGCCCAGGATCTGCACCTTGTCGCGGTCGATGTCCAGGTAGATCGACGGATTGGTGGCGGAAAACGTGGTGAATACGCGGCTGAGGCGCGGATCCTGGTTGGCCGCGACCGAGAGCCCGCGCACCACCTGGGCGAGCGCCTTGGGGTCGCCGCCGCGCAGATCCTCCAGCACGTAGGTGAAGCCGCCGCCGGTGCCGAGGCCGATGATCGGCGGCGGTGCGAGCGGAACGACGGTCCCGCCTTCGATCTGGCGGAACTTGGCGCCGAGGCGGGCGATCACCTCGCGCACGCCGAGGGAGGGGTCCTTGCGATCCTCGAACGGCTTGAGGGTGACGACCATGAAGGCCGCGTTAGGCGCCGAATAGTTGTCGATGAAGTTCAATCCGATGACGGAGATGTAGTCTTCGACCGCCTTCTCGTCCTTGACGACCGTCTCGGCTTGGCGGATCACCTCGGCAGTCCTCGCCACCGACGCGCCGCCTGGCAATTGCACGACGGCGAACAAGGCGCCCTGATCGTCCTCCGGGAGGAAGCCGGTCGGCGTGATTTTTCCCAGGCCGATGATACCACTGGCCGCGACTCCGACCAGCACCAGTCCGATGATCGAGAAGCGCACAAGGCGCGCGACCGCCGCGCCGTAGGCATCGCGCACGCGGTCGATGCCGCGCATGACGTAGCCGATCGGACCGCGGCGCGGTCCATGCTGCGGCTTGAGCAGCACGGCGCACAGCGCCGGCGACAGCGTCAGCGCATTGATGGCCGAGAGGAACATCGACACGGCCACCGTTATGGCGAACTGGCGGAACAGCTCGCCGGAAATGCCGGGAATGAAGGCGACGGGCACGAACACCGACAGCAGCACCAGCGTGATGGCGATGATCGGCGCGGTGATCTCCGCCATCGCCTGCTTCGTCGCCTGCGCGGGCGAGAGTTCGGGATGCTCCTCCATCACCCGCTCGACGTTCTCCACCACCACGATCGCGTCGTCGACCACGATGCCGATGGCCAGCACGATGGCGAGCAGCGAGACCGTGTTGGCGGAATAGCCGATCGCCAGCAGGGCGACGAAGGTGCCGATCAGGCTGACCGGTACCGCCAGGGTCGGGATCAGGGTGGCGCGCACGCTGCCGAGGAACAGAAACACCACCAGCACCACGAGCACGAAGGCTTCCACCAGCGTCTTCTGCACCTCGCGAATGGTGTCGGTGACGAAAATGGTCGGGTCGTACATGACCTTCCAGGCCAGATCCTCGGGAAAACGCTTCTGCTGTTCGGCCATGAGGGTCTTGATCGCCTGCATGGTGGTCAGGGCGTTGGCGCCGGGCGCCTGATACATGGCAACCGCTGCCGTCGGCCCGCCGTTGAATCGTGTGTCGCGGTCGAGATTGGCCGCGCCCAGCTCCAGGCGTGCCACGTCGCCCAGGCGCAGCACCGATCCGTCCGGGTTGGTGCGCACCACGATGTTCTCGAAGTCGGCGACCGAGGTCAGCCGGCCCTTGGTCTGGATGTTGAGCTGCAGTTGCTGGTCGTTCGAGATGGGACGGGCGCCGACGCGTCCGACCGCCGCCTGGACGTTCTGCGATTGGATCGCGTTGATGATGTCCTCGGTCGTGAGGTTGAGGCCGGTGAGACGGTCGGTCCTCACCCAGGCCCGCATGGCATAGTCCTGCGGGCCCCACAGGGCCGCGTCGCCGACGCCGGGCGTGCTCTTGATCCGGTCGATGAGGTTGATGGTGACGTAGTTGGACAGGAACAACGGGTCGTATGTGTGCTTCGGCGAATAGATCGCGATGGCGCCGAGCAGGGCCGAGGACCTTTTCTTCACCGTGACGCCCTGACGCTGCACCTCCGAGGGCAGGCTGGAGAGCGCCACCTGGACCCGGTTGTTGACGTTGACCGCGTTGATGTCCGGATTGGTGCCGAGCTCGAACGAGACGGTGAGCGAGTAGCTGCCGTCGTCGCCGCTGACGCTCTTCATGTAGATCATCTTGTCCACGCCCACGACCTGCGCTTCGATCGGCTGGGCGATGGTGGCGTCCACCACGGCGGAATTGGCGCCCGGATAGAGGGTGCTGACGGAGACCTGCGGCGGGACGATATCGGGATATTGCGCGACCGGGATCGCCAACAGTGACACCAGGCCGGCGATCGCCGTCACGATGGCAATGACGATCGCCAGCCGTGGGCGGTCGACGAAGACGGCCGACAGCATGGCTAGCTCCGGCTCACCGCGGGCGGAATCGGAGACGCGCGCACCGGCAGCCCGGGGCGCATGCCCTGCAGGCCGTCGACGATGACCTGCTCGCCGCCGGACAGGCCCTGATCGACGACGATGCCGGTGCCGCTCTCGGCGCCGGGCTTGATGCGCTTCACCGCTGCCTTGCCGTCCTCGACCACGAACACATAGACGCCCTGCTGGTCGGCGAGCAAAGCAGCCTGCGGGATCACTACCCTGTCCTCGGGGGCGCCAATCTCCACCTCGACCCGCACCAGTTGCCCGTCGATGAGGGCGCCGTTCGGGTTTGGCATGGTGGCGCGCGCGGTCACCGTGTCGGTGGCGCGATCCACCGATACGTCGAGGAAGTTGATCAGCCCGACCTGGTCGTAGACCGTTCCGTCGGAAAAGCGGATGCGGACCTTGAGATCCTTGGGGTGGACATCATGCCGGGCTTCCCGCGCCCGCAGCAGTTCGCGCTGGCTCACCGGGAACGTGATGTACATCGGGTCCTGGCTGACGATCGTTGTCAGCACGCCGCTGTCTGGGCTCACGACGTTGCCCTTGGTGATGTTGGTGCGGCCGATCTTGCCGGCAATCGGCGCCGTGATGTCGGTGTAGCCGAGATTGATTTTCGCGGTCTGCAGCGCGGCTTCGTCCTGCATGACGGTGCCGGCGGCCTGCTGGTCGGCGGCGCGCGCCTGGTCGCGGGTCACGACGGAGCCTGCCTGCTTGTCGAGCAGTTCCTGCGCCCGATGCAACTGCAGCTCGCTGAGCGTCTTTGACGCCCTGCTGCGCTCCAGGGCGCCCTGCGCCTGCTCGACTGCCGCCTGGAACTGGTCCCTCTCGATGCGGTACAGGGGAGCGCCTTCCTGAACCAGGTCGCCCTCCTTGAACAGCACCGCCTCGAGATAACCGGTCACCCGCGCCCTCACCTCGACGCGGTTGATCGCTTCGACCCGGCCGACGAAGTCGAGTGTCTTGGTGATCGGCTTGCGCTCGGCCACGACCGTGCCCACGGGAACCGTGGTCGGTTGCGGCTGTTGTGCCGAGGCCGCGACGCCGAGGCCACACATGAAGATCGTGGCGCAGACCGCAAGGCGCATGTTGGGCCCTCCCGTTATGGCGTTGCGCGGACCAGCGTCAGTTTCGAGTTCTATATCGCGCCAGCCCGGAGCGCTGTCGATCGCTTCTCGACTGAGGACGCGCCTGGTCGCCTCTCGGGCACACATTGTTGTCCTTCTCTTGATCAACGTATTGACCTGGATCAATAATTCGTGGCTGCGGGTTTCGAGATCAGACAGGGAATTGCGCCCTATCTCAACAACCATATCCCCTCGGCGGGCGAAAATACTGAATTGCCTCGCTCGAATGGCGCTACGGGAACAAGTACGTGCTTCCCAACAGGCGCGGGAGGACCACTCGGCGGATCATAGTCTCCGCTCAGTCCTTCTCAGGCTCTGCTGCGAGCAGCGCCGTCATGCGCGACGACTTCACCATGGCGTCCCCAAGCGTTTCGAAACCGGCGAGGTCGATGGGCGCCGGAGCCAACCCGGCTCCGTCCGGGTGGCCAGGGCTTGGTGTCCACACCTCGCGCGTCTCCAATAAATAGACGCCGTAGGCGGCGCGCAATGCGCTTTGTGCATTGGCCCCGATCTCCTGCTGGACGGAATAGGCGGCGAGCGCCGCATTGGTGACTATGGACGTCTCGATGAGCGCCCGGCGGTACCCCCCTCGGCGCACAATGTCGGGCCCAAATGCTGCCACCAGCTTGCGCGCGGAGGCATGCACGACAAGCAGCAGACGGTCGAGGATCTCGCGCAGTGAAGGTCGGTTGGCGAGCGGCAGGTAATGGCCCGGACTGAGGAATACATCCACCGCGGCGGAAACCGCGCCGCATCCGCTGTGTCCAAGGACGACGACGAGCTTGAGGCTTCCGCCCAGGCGCTCGACGGCGAATTTCAAGCTACCCAGCAC
>DATFWC010000253.1:0-17926 GCA_035259885.1 Xanthobacteraceae bacterium | reverse complement strand
GCCTGCTCGCCGCAGCTGCGCTGACGGCGCCGCCGGCGAGCGGCGCGGACGTCAACTGGCCGCGCGGCCCTTACAGCTACATCGCACTCGATCAGGATCTTCGCGACGCCCTCGTCGAGTTCGGACGCAACACCGGCCTGCCGGTCAAGCTCAGCGACCAGATCAAGGGGCGGCTGCACAACGTGATGCCCGCCAGCACGGCCGAAGATTTCTTGCGCCGTCTGTGCGCCAGCAATGGCCTGGTGTACTACTTCGACGGCTACGTCCTTCACATCAATGCGGTTGCCGAGATCAAAACCGAGGTGCTTCCGCTCGGCGGCAAGATGACCGTCGACGAAGCGATGGCGCGACTGCGCAAGCTCGGCATCGAGGATGCGCGCTATCCGCTGCGTGGCGCCTCGGACGGCGTGGTGTCGGTGTCGGGGCCGCCGCCCTATCTCGCGCTGCTGCGGCAGACGCTCGGCCTCCGCCCAGCGCGGCCGGCGAAGGAAGAGGCCGTCATCGAGGAGACGCGGGTCAAAGTTTTCCGCGGCGGCTGACCGAACTGACAGAGCGCCGCGCCGCAAACGGATCGACCGCATCTATTGAGGCATCGCCGGCGCGAGTTCGAGTGGGTCCGAACGGCGGGTGTGCGGAGACCGTGCAGCTTGCGTGGATTCGGGGCGGACCCGGCCGCCTTCGCCCAGTGCATTCAATTGCAATCTTGCAACCGCGCCGTCATCCCCTGTGGTCTTCCCGATCAGCTTAGCAAGTGAACTGTAGAACTTTCCGACCATCTCAGTTCGCGCTTCTTGGCCAGATCGGGCTCGGGATAGTGCAGCATGTCCTTCGGATCAGTACCGGAACGGTAGGGTCAATCCGACGACATTCAGGTTGCCGCGCTCGTCGATGCCGATCGGATCCGCCTTGCCTGAGAATCATCTTTCTTCTGGACACCATCACGGCACCTCCTTCAACGTGATAATCTTCTTATAGCTGGGCCCACCGTCCTCAACACTCAAAATCTCAAACCGCGTACCATCTTTGAACAAAACTTCCTGCTCGTTTGGACGGTACGCCAAATTGTTCAACTTAACGCCACCAGAACCATGAATGACATACAGATAGTCACCGGAGAATAGTTCCGGGTCCGTCGATGCTGAGGTGAACGCACGCCGCGAGACGATCATCCCCGGCTTAAGCGTTGCCGCGTAGTCGTAGTCGGGAGACAAATCCGTTTTGCGGTATGTAATGCCTTTGTATCCGGACAGCTTCTCCATAGCGTTCCGGATATGCTCGGCCATCCCGCGTTGCCGTTCCGTCAGCATGCCCTCTCTTAAGGCGGTGTTCAACCTTACAAAACCGTCATCGGTATAATCCATAATGGCTTCCTTCTCTGCCGGCGTAAGCGGTTCACCCGTACTTTTCTTCTCAGGCAAATCCTTATAGGCATCACCAAATTTTTTTACTCGCTCATGTACATCAACCGGATCGCGAGCAATTTGTTTATCCCGACTATTGGGCAACTCTCCCTTTGTGTCCGGCGCCCTCGGCTCTTCCGTCACCGGCTCGGGGAGGCCCCGCCGCACCGCCTTCGCGCCGGCCGGGTCCGGCATCGCCGCCTCTTCGTTCGCGGTGATCTGGCGTCCCATCGCGAGGCCGGCCACCAGGCTGGTGCCCGCGCCAAGGAGGGTCGCTGGGCCGACGTTGTCGAGGGGCGGCCGCCCCTCGACAACGTTGCTCACCACCTGCGCCCCGCTGCCGGTCGCTCCGCCGAGCACCGTGTTGGCCATGTGACGCGCCAGCGGGGTTATGTTCGGCATCGTCGGGGCGATCTTGGCGGCGAGCCCGAACGACCCCGCGCCGATAATTGTATCGACCACGACCTTCTTCGGATCGAGCGCCTCCATCCCCTGGCCGTCGATGAACCGATGCGCCGCTCCGCTTCCCATGCCGAGCGCGCCCGCTTTAACGATCAGCCCGCTCGTCTCGACCACGTTGGCCGCCAACACAATCTTTTTGCCCAACTGCCCGTAGCCGAAACCGCTGATCGCATCGACGCCGAGGTGCGCCGTGTTCGTCACCAGCGTTTTCCCCGCTGATCCCGGCGTCCAGCTTCCACCTCCCGGCTTCTCGTCGAACAACTGCGTCCCCGTCTTCATCAGACCGAGCGCACCGACCGCCGCCAGCCCGCTCCCGACGCCGACTCCCTGCGCGCCTGGGATCAGCATCGCTCCCACCGCGAAGGATCCGTCGCGGGTGAAGCGCACCGCCGCGAGCGCCCGCTCGACGTTCCTCACGCCGTTCTGCGTTGCAGCGAGCGCCTCCTGTCCGCTCTGCCTCGCGTAGTTGAACGCGTCGACCGCCGCGCCGTAGTAGGCGTCAAGCGCCCGATCGATCTCGGCCTGCGGTGCACCGCGTGCCTTGGCGTCGAGGTACGCCCGTTTCGTCGCGTCGAGGTTCGGCACCTTCTCGTTCGCCAGCACCCGCGCCCGCTCCCGCTCCCGCGCATTAGACTCCCTGAAGAAGAAGCGGGAGAGAATCCCCTGCTTGGTCTCCAGGGGTCCGGTCTTCAGATCTGCGCGCACTGTTCGATCGAACAGATCCCCCGTCTTCTCCTTGAACTCCCGGGCGCGCGTCTGGATTCGCTCGCCGAGCGACCGCATCTCGCTCTCGACCGCCTTCGCCCGCGCGATCTGCGCGTCCATCTGCCGGCGATCGGCGATAGCGTCCTGCCGGTGCGCGTCGAAATCGGCGATCTTCCGATCGATCGACGCCACCATGTCCCTGACGTCGCGCCCGAGCCACGTGTTCCGATCGGAGGTCAGCGGCTCCAGCTGCTGCTTGGCCCGCTCATGCGCCGTCTTCATCGATCCCGAGATCTGATCGAGATAGCGCGCGCGCTGCTTCGCGTTGAGCGACGCCGCCGTCGTTCTGTTTGCGGGCTGAGCTGTCCGCTTGATCGGGGCTGGTGTGGCCAACATGGCCGCTGCGGGATTGGTGGGAAGGGAAGGCTGCGTCGGGCTCGTGATGCCCGCTGGCCTCGACCTGGGAGCGGGCGTTGCCGCCGATGCCTCGTTCGCTTCCGCGACCGCCGCATCAAACGCTCCGGCACCGCTCACGGGCTGGTCGGAGCGGCTCACGGGCTGGTTGGGGTGAGTCGGATCGCGCGGCGCCTGGTCAACATTCGGAAGCGACATCTCACCATCTCCTCGGACCGTGCGAGGTCCTCGCTGCGGGCGGCTACAACGTGCCGGAGCGCGTGGCGCCCCAAAGCTGACAGCGCAGACGGAGTGGCCGCGGCGCTGAAGCAGAAGATCGCTGCGTCCCGGGAAGAGCCCTGGAGACTGAGAAATCACTGCACTGACGGCGACGGCACAGTGCGGTCGAGGATGACGAGCCGATAGGCGCCGACGGTGCCGATCGTTTTTGTGTCAGCGACCGCGGGTGGCACGTCGACAAAGCTCAGCGTCGATGGCCCGGAGCTTGAGATATGTCGGGTAGGCACGCTCGCCCTTGCGCGCTTTGTCGTGTCCGTAGTCATCCCATCGCTTGCCGTACTTCTTGTATTCCCGCCGCTGAACCATCTGCTCGTATGTCAGGTCCTGTAGCCTCCGTAGGTATTTGCCATAGGGCTCCCCGCGCACTCTTGGTAGCTCGCCGTCGCCGCGTTGCGTCGCCAAGGCGGGCGCTGCGGTAGCCGGCTCGACACCGGATGGTCGCGACTCGATTCGCATGCTTCTCCCCTCGCCCATCGCCCGCGGCGGCGAGACGCGCGCTGCGCCTCTCGCTCGGCCGCGACGGGTCAGCCCCCTGAGCACGCGATGCGTTTACGCCCAGTTCACATGAGCCCGCAGATCTCGAAGCTGCTCCTCAAGCTGGCGCACTTCGCGGAGCGCACGATGCCGCAACCACTGCGGGCCGTGGTGCGCGCGCCACTGGGCCTTGTGAAGCTGATCCACCAGATTGCGGAGCTGCCGATTCTCATACCTGCCATCCGGCCCGCTGTTCTCCGGCTGATGATGGGGACCGAAGGCATGCTGTGGCCACCCGCTGAACGGTCCGTTGGCAGACCAGTTCGGCAGGCCAATATGCGGTCGAGCAGGCAGGCTCGGTCGCGACTCTCCAAAGCTGTGGCGGTAGTCATCGAGGTTGACGATGTCGTGCCCTTTGATCTCCGGCCCGCGCCGCCCCACCGTGAGGTCGTCGAGCGAACCGTGCTTGGTGAAGAGATCGACACCGTCGGGCGTGCGGAGGTCGGTCCAATAGCCCGCGCCCCGCGGCAGCTCCCGTGTCGTCGGGTTGCCGCCACCGTCGAAATTGACGACCGCGGCGTATGCGCCGTTGGTGATCACCGCCCGATCGATATAACTCACACCATCCTTATTTATTTTGGTGGGGTCGAAGGTGATCTTGGTTCCGTCATCAAGGTTCAGCGTCAGGTTGCCTTTCTGAAAGCTTGTGTAATCACCGTCACTGGTCCACAAATGCGGATCGCCTCCGACCGAGGTGACCTTGCCGGTAAGCTTATCGAGTACCTTGATGGTTCCGTGATCGGTATCGGACGCCGTGATCTTGTAGCGCGGCGTCTCGATGGTGTTACCGTGGACGTTGATCGTGGGCCTCGATCCGCAGTTCGCGCCGTCGTTGTCGCAGCGGCGATCGCGGATTTGGAAGTCGTGGTTGTCGCGGACACCTTCGACACTCATGTAACGTCTCCTTCATTTCAAGCCGGTCGTCGCCCGAGACGAGGACCGCGCACAGATTCTGCGACGGACACCTGAGAACTTTTTCGCGGCGGCGCGAAGCATGTGATGAGGCAGGATGAAGATTTTGTTTCATGCGTCATGACGCACAATGTATGCGAAACGGAGCAGTCGCATGGCGGCGTCACGGCGTCGATGGCCGCGCGATCGATTCGAGCCGGCGCGACATTCCGTCGAACAGGGCCAGATCAGACTTCATGTAGCTCACCAGGAATGCGCAATAGAGCGCGATGAGCACGGCGAACAGCAGGTTCTTCAGAGCGAACGACAGGTCGAACACGTTGAGATTGGGGGCGGCTTTCGACAGCAGCGCGATCACCACGTCGGCCACGAACAGACACGCCACCAGCGGGACGGCGAGCATCAGCCCCAGCGCGACGATCTCGTCGAGCAGACGCAGCAGCACCGAGCCGGTGGTGGAACCGAGTTGCGGCAGGGTGGCCGTAGCCGGCCACAGCGCATAGCTGTCGTAGATGACTCGGAGCGTGACCGCCACGCCGCCCGAGACAAAGAACAGCGCAAGCATGGTGAAGGCGAGCAGCGTCCCGGTGACGCTGGTCTCATCGCCGTTCGAGGGATTGGTCAGCGTGGCCATGCTCGCACCGCGCTGCAGGTCGAGGATGTCGCCCGCGGCTTCTGCCGCCCACAAAGGCACGCCGAGTACGAGCCCGATGATGCCTCCGACCGCGGCCTCCTTGATCATGAGAATCGCTACGGCGCCGGGCGTCAGGTCGATCGACGGGACGAACTGCGCGACCAGCGGGATCATCGGCAGCGCCAACACCAGCGCGATGCCGGCGCGCACGACGCCGGTGGCGCCCAGGCGCGTGAAGGCCGGCATCACCAGCATCATCGCCATCATGCGCACGAGCACGAGGGCGGCGGCGATCTTGTAGGGCTGGAGCGGGGCCAGCGGAGACAAGAAGACGGTGCTGTCCATCCCGACTTGCGGCTCCCTAGCGCGTCAAAGATGGAAACTCCGCGAGGACGAGCGAGGCCTGGGCGACGATCTCTCTGGCCATGATCGGTCCGAACACCATCAGGACGAGGAGGATCGCGATCAGCTTCACCGCAAGCGGAAGCGTCTGGTCCTGGATCTGCGTCACCGCCTGCAGGATGCCCACTACCAGGCCCAGCACGACGGCGGCCGCCAGCGCGGGCCCTGATACGACCAGCACCGTCATCAGGGCGGCGTTGACCTTGGCCGCGACCAGTTCTGAATGCATTGCGACCTCCACAGCGCATCTGCCGGAAAATGCCCGTCCCGGACTTGATCCGGGATGGGAACGGGTTTTCCGAAAAGAAGACATGCAAACCGACGAATCCAACGCGGCGATCAGCCGTAACTGAGGATCAGGCCGTGCAGCAGGCGCGACCACCCTTCCACGGCGACGAACAGCAGAAGCTTGAGCGGCACTGAGATGAGCGTCGGAGACACCATGATCATGCCCATCGCCATCAGCACATTTGATACCGCGAGATCGATCACCAGGAATGGAAGATAGAGCAGGAATCCGATTTCGAAGGCGCGCGTGAGCTCCGAGCTGATGAAGGCCGGCATCACCACGACGAGGTCGTCGTCCTTGAGATCCGCGCTCGCGCCGTCCGGCCAGACCCGGGCGGTCGCCGACATGAAGAACTTGCGCTCGGATTCGTGCGTGAAGCGCATCAGGTGAGCCTGCAGCGGCGCACGCACGGTGCGGGCGCTCTCGGCGAGGCCCGCAGACGTGCGGAAATCCGGGGGCTGGGCGGACACGCGACCGTAGATGTCGGCGGCGAGCGGCATCGTCACGTAGAGCGTGAGGATGAGAGCGACGCCGTAGAGCACGAGCCCGGGCGGGCTCTGCTGCAGACCAAGCGCGTTGCGCAAGATGAACAGGACGATGGAGATCTTCAGGAACGCCGTCATGGTGACGACCGCGAGCGGGATCAGCGCCATGGCGGTGACGAAGATGAGGATGCCGACGAGGTTGATGTTGGTCTCAGGCATGCTCGAACAGCCTGGTGACCTGCACGCCGAGACTGTCGCCGATGCGGACGAGCGTGCCGTGGCCGATCCGCTTGCCGTTGGCGACGATGTCGAGCGCCCCGTCGAGCGAGCACACGAGTGGAACGAGCATTCCCGGCGCCAGCGCGGCGAGTTCCGCCAACGGCAGCTCGACGCGGCCCAGCTCGAAGATCACCCGGATCGGAATCGCGTCGAGAGCAGCATCCTCCAGCCGCGCAGCCTTCGATGGATCGATATTGTTTTCCATGCTCCACTCCCACATCGTTTCACGGCCGTCTTCGGGCGGCGCGATCAGGCGACAACCGCCGGGCTCGATCTTGACCGGAGCCACGAAATGCTCCGCGATCACGAGAAACGCGGCATCATCTGGCGGGTACGCCTGCTCCACCAGGACGACGTCGCCGGGCCCGAGCTCGCGTAGGGCGCCGACGGTCAGGGTGGCGGCGGCGACGCGCAGGCACGCCGGCAGATCGAGATCGAGCGCGGCGGCCAGCGGACCAGCCAGCCGATCGAGAAGAGCCGCCAGCCTCCGAGCGTGGCATGGCGCCACCACGACCTCGCACGGCATGGAGCCGAGGTCGCCCATCGTCACCGTGAGGCAAAGCGATTCCGCCTGCCTCGCTTGCGCATGCGCGCGGCGTAGCCCGACGATGGACAGGGGGATCCCGAGTGCGCCCTCCAGCGCATCGAGCGCGTCACCGAGGACGAGCTCCAGGAGGATGGCCGCATGTTCCGATTGCAAGCCGATGACCTGGCGCGCGGCGGGGAGCGCGGCCGCGATCGCGTCGATCAATTGGAGCGGCAGGACCACCTCGCCGCGCTGGCCGTCAACTGCGAGCTCGAGCAGGCACGGATCGGCGACCGACACCGAACGGCGCAGGCGCCAGCCCGTCTCGACGGTGATGGCTCGGTCGGCGAGCGCCCCCGTGATCACGCCGCGGCGTCGGTAGAAGGCATTGCGCGTCGCGACCTCGTCCAGCGTCATCGCTGGCAGGGCCGAAAGCCAATCCGGATCGGCTCGCAGCTCGGCCTCGATCGCGAATGCCGATGCCGCGGGCGATATCGAGGTCGGATCAAGCATTACGCCCCCGGCAGCCGTTGGCGCGCGTGGCGCCGCCGTTCTCACCATCCTCCGCCATCAGCTCGTTGCGCAGCGCATGGCGTGCCGCTTCGCGCGCGAACAGCCCGTCGATCTTCATCGCCGCGCGCCGCTGATGGAAAAAAGCCGCGCGCGCCACCTCGAGGGCCTCGCACTGCCGATGCCGCGCCGCTTCGGCGTTGCTCGCCGCTGCCTCAAGGCGCACGCGCTCGAGCGTCAAGGCATCGAGCTCGCCACGCATGCGCACGATGGTCGACCGGGGAACGGCGCGGCCGACAAGCGGAGCGAGCAGCTCCTGCTCGCGTGCGTCGGTCAGGGTGTCGTGTTGCCGCAACATGGCCGCTGCCGCTTCCGCCGCGCGCTCGGCGCAAGCCAGTCCTTGCATCTCGGCAGTGGCGGCTTCGAGTGCGCGGTGCTCGCGGCGACGGCGCAGATGCAGCAGGCGGGCGATGGTGGGGGACTGCTTCACCGCGCGATCTCCTGCATCTGACGCGACGTCTCGTCGATGCCGTGGTGCGAGCTTGGTCGCTGGCGCAGGAAAGCATTGATACGGTCGATCTTGGCGAGCGCCTCGTCTGCCAGCGGATCGCTGCCGCTCTTGTATTCGCCTACGCGTACCAGGAGCTCGATGTCGGCGTGGCGAGCGATCAGTTCGCGGATGCGCGCCGCGGACGCCTGCTGATCCTGGGGCGCGACCGCGCTCATCAGCCGGCTGCGGCTGCGCAGCACGTCGATCGCCGGGAAATGGTTGCGCTGCGCCAGCTCGGATGACAGTAGGATATGCCCGTCGAGCAACGCCTGCACCTCTTCGGCGATTGGATCGAGGCTGATGTCGCCCTCGACCAGGATCGTGTAGAGGCCGGTGATCGATCCCCGGGCGGTCGGGCCGGCGCGCTCAAGGAGCCGCGGCAACGCGGCGAAGATCGATGGCGGATAGCCGCGACGCGTGGCCGGCTCGCCGGCGGCGAGGCCGATCTCGCGTTGCGCGCGGGCGAAGCGTGTCAGGCTGTCCATGAGCAGCAGCACGTGCCGCCCGCTGTCGCGGAAGAATTCCGCGATCGTCATCGCCACATGCGCGGCCTTTACACGCTCCATCGCCGGCCGGTCCGATGTGGCCGCGACGATCACGGCGCGCTTCTGCCCCTCGACGCCGAGCTGATGCTCGACGAATTCGCCGACCTCGCGGCCGCGCTCGCCGATCAGCGCGACCACGACTACCTCGGCGTCAGTGCCGCGGACGATATCGCCGAGCAGTGTGGACTTGCCGAGCCCCGGCGCGCCGAATATTCCGACGCGCTGGCCGCGGCCGCAGGTCAACAGGCCGTCGATCGCCGGGATGCCGAGTCGGACCGGACGATCGATGAGCGCGCGCGTCAGCGGCGATGGCGGCTCGGCATCGACCGGATGAAGGCCCTCGATCTCGTCGTCCGACCAGCGCTCTCCATCCAGTGGCTCGCCCAGCGCGTTGATAACGCGCCCGATGAGGCCGGGGCCGATCGCGATCCGCAGCTGTTCCCTACTCGGCAACACTTCAGCGACGTTCGACAGGCCGCCGAGATCGCCGATAGGCGTGAGGATGGCGACGTCTTCGGTAAAGCCGACCACCTCGGCGGGCACCCGGCGCTGCGTCGCCGGATCGACCAGATGGCAAATTTCGCCGATGCGTACCTCGGTGACCGTGGCGTGGACGATAGGGCCGAGCAGGCGGCGCACGCGCCCCTTGACCAGTGCGGGATTTCCGGCGAGCACCGCGTCCTGCAGGCGCGGCAGGATCGACGCCAGTCGGCCTTCTACGTCGAGCTGGCGCATCGTCATGCTGGCACCTCCGGCGGCGTGCGCCGCATCGGGTGCCCCGGCGCGCCCGGCGGGCTCGCCCGCATCGCCCTTTCGATCGCAGCCAGCTGCACATCGATGCCGGCATTGATCACGGCGAACGGCGTCTGCAGCACCATACTCGTCCGGCTCGGCAAGCCGGGATCGGCCTCGACGCGCACCCTGATGCCCGACCGCGCCGTCAACGGCTGCAGACGAGCGTCCACCTCCTTGGCCACATCCGGGTGGACCTTGGCGACGACGGTCGCCGCATCGCGCAGCCTGCCCATGGCGTGCTTGCAGATCACTTGGGCCGCTGCCTTGATCACGAGGTCGGAGTCCGGGATGCTGCCGAGCACGCTCCGAACGGCGGCCGTCACGGTCTCGACGATCTGGTCGTCGATCGTCTCCAGATATCTCGACACCTCAATCGCGGTTTTGGCGACCTGCTCGGATATGGCCTTCTGACCCTCGCTCAGGCCAGCGCGGTAGCCCTCGGTGTAACCGCGCTCGCGCGCGGCCTGGTGCGCGTCGCGCCCCGCATCTTCGATCATCCTGGCCCGAGCCTGCGCTGCTTTCATGAAAGCAAAGCCGCTCTTCCATGCCTCGACGTCCTCGCGCCGCACCACGGAGCTGGTCGGCGCCCGCGGCAGGTCTTGCCCCGATGACGCTCGGTCAATCCTGGGCACGGCGACACTCATGCCGCTGCGCGTCGGACGATCGGCGGGCCAACGTCCATGAACGGCGCCGGCGGCGGATCGTCGAGCGCGGGGTGAGCGGCAAGCTTGAGCCGCACGCGCTGTCCCAAAGCCGCCGGCTGCGCCCGGGTCCAGGCCGCGACGCACCGCAGACCGTCCTCGATGCTGCGCGCCCCGATGCCTTCGATAGCGGGCAGCTCCTGTGCTCTGGCAAGCTCGCGATGCATCAGCGCGAAGCCGCATAGCGCCTCGTCGATCTCGCGATGCAGCGCCGCAACCTCGGCGGGGCGCACCACGCCGGCGATGGCGCGCGCCCAGTAGATCGCCCCGCACCGACGCGTGACGTCGAAGAGCCATTCCACGGAGGAGAGTGCGATGGCGCGATCGAGATCATCGCAGACATCGGCCGCGACCGGCGCAGCGAGCGCGTGGTGCTCGCCGACAATCGCCGACAGGCGATCGCGCAGGCGCCGCGACGCGCGCAGCCGGCCGCACAGTTCGCTCCCGAAGCGATTCGCGAAACACCCGTCGAGCCGTCCGGCGTCGATGTAGCTCACCGGCCACGCCATGAACGCCTGCCAGTCAGCGCCACCAGCGGTTTTTTGCGCAACGGCCGTCATAGCGTCTTCGCCGCCACGGCACGTTGCAGCGGATAGACGCGCTGACGCTGACGCTGGCGCAGCATCAGCGCGACGACGGCGCCCGCAAGCGCGAGGACTGTGGCGATAAGCCCGTAGAGCAGCAACTCGGCGCGCAGCAAGCTGTCGCGATGCATCCACAATCCGTGCAGCGAGACCAGCTCGGCGTCGATGCCGGCCGGCATCTCTGTCTTCTCCACCGGCACCGTGACCACCGACACCTTATCGTAGGAGAGGCCGGCGACGCCGTTGGCGACCAGCATCTTGACCTGTGGCACCAGGTCGTTGACGCGCAGGTGCGCGGCGTGGCGGATGAAAACCGACGCCGACGAAGGAACGAGCTGCTGGCGTAACGGCTCATTCTCCGGCAGCACCAAATGCACTCGCGCCGACAGCACTCCGTCGATCTCCGAGACGGTGCGCGACAGCTCTTGGCTGAGCGCGAAAATCATCTGCGCCCGCTCCTGGAGCGGAGAGGACACGATCCCGTTCTTCTCGAACACTTTGCCCAGCGTGACGAAGTCTTGCTTCGGGAGGCCATTGTCGTTGAGGATGCGGACCGCTTCGGCGAAGCGGCCGTCGTCGATGCTGACCGTGATGCGGCCGTTTTTGCCGAAGACCCGCCCGGCCGGAATGCCGTGCTGCAACAGCACGGCAATCATTTCATTGGCCTGCCGCTGGTCGAGATCGACATAGAGGTCGGCCCGGCACGCCGCAAGCAACGGGAGCATGCATGCCGCCGTCGCGATGCGTCGAACAGCATTCCGCTGGAAAGAGCGAGGTTTCCGCAGCAGCGGCATCGCATTCCCCATCCTTACGATTGTCTGGTCGTCAGTGCGCTGAGCGCATCGGTCGCGCCATGCAGCCCTCGAGCGACCAACTTGAACTCCGCATCGAAGATCCTGGCCTTGAAGATGTCGCCGATCATGTCGTTCGACCACTGCCGGAAGTACTCATCGCTGCCGAATAGGTCAGCGATGATGCTGTCGTAAAACAAATCGACCGTGCCCTCGAACCCCGGTTCAGGAAGACGGCCTTCTATTTCTCCTCCGATCTTTGGGACTGGCAGAGCGAAGTTTTTCCTCGCCGGGCCGGGATGGATATCCGTCGGATCACGATTGGCGAACGCAACCCCTGCCCGCGCCATCGGAAACGGCAGCGGCCCTGCAAGGTCGTCCGAAGCGGGGATCCGGCCGTATTCGTGCGCCTTCTTCAGGAAGGGCTCGAGACGCTTCAGCAGCTCCATTGCCAGCGCGCCGGGATTGACCGGCGACTTCAAGGGCGATGAGAACGCGGGCATGGCGTCGCGAATGTCGGCGGCGAACGCGACCAGCTGGCGGGTCTCGTTCGCCTTGGCCGGCGTGACCTGATCTTGCGCGAACTGATCGGCAAGCCGCTCGATCAGCCCGCCGACGCCGGATACGGCGACATCCATCACAGCCTCCTTTCACGACCCTGGACGTCGATGAGGCGGCGCCGACGCCAGCCTTGCATGGCAGGCGCAGGCGCGGAGCCACCAGCAACGCACGGACGCCACTTGTGCCCCGCGCGATCGACGCTATGCGGTAATACGGATGTTCAGCCGCCCATTGCCGCTGTCCCCATTCCCGCGGAGTCCGAATTTCCGGGACTCGGTCTGGTCGGTCAGCGACCGGATCTGATCGACGATGCTCTGGAACTCCTGCTGCCCGTTTCCGTAGCAACCTTGGTTGCTGCGGAAATCGGAGGCTTCTGGGTCCTTCTGCGACAGCAGCTCCTGCAATCGTTCGATCAGCGCCCTGATCTGCGACGCATCAACTCTACTCAAGCCGGGAATTCCCATGTCACTCATGCTCCTCTATCGATGACGTACCCTACGGCACGCAACAACCGGGTCGCCGCGCAGGATCACCAAGGATTTCGACGGACAAATTGCTCGATCCCATCGCTCCATCGATGGAAAATTCTTCAGTGTCGGATATCGTATGAATTATTCAGACGCCTGACTGGCAATGGTCCCGCCTCGACGACTGTCGCACAGGCGCAGGACCGAGCCCCGTTTGTCGAGGGCCTCGCTGTTCTTCCTCTCATCCATCGATACGGCCAACCGCGATCATGTGACGGAGGATGAGCTCGTGCTCGCCGATGTACCGCTGACGTGCTTTCCTTGCTGCCAAATCCAATTCGAGTGGCATGTTTCTTGAATCGTCTTTCAGCAAAATCCTTTCCGGAGTTTCGACCTGCGAGGTCAACCGGAAGCCACTGCTGGTTTGCGTGCTGATTTCCCGCCATTCGTTCTGCGCAACTCTCCAGGACTCCGTGCACATAGTCCGTTCCGTTCATGCCCTCCATGAACACGATTGCGGGCACACGTGTCGATTCGATCGGGAACAGGAGAGACATCTAACGGCACAACATATCCCGTCCTTCCGAGCAGCTGCGCGAGCGACGAGTTGCTGGACGGCCACGCGTCGCGCGGTGTTGCGTGGAAAGTGTAAAAAAGCCTCCACTTCACAAGCATGTGAGTGACGGGCGGACGAAATATCCACTCTCGCTCGAAACCCTCCCGGCAAGACGTCCGTATCAGCCGCCATCGGGACTTGATCGGCCGCATCGGCAGATCGAGCGACCCGGTTCCGTTGGCTCCGGCCATCTTCGCTTTGGAGAAGACAATGAACCGCACTCGTATTGCGGCGCTTTGCGCCGCCGTAAGCTTCGTCGTGCTCGGCGCCGCGACGCTTGCTCCTCCCGCCTTCGCCGAGAAGACCGTCGAGGTTGGCGGCGCTCCGATGTATCCGTCCAAGAACATCGTGCAGAACGCCGTCAACTCGAAGGATCACACCACGCTGGTCGCCGCCGTGAAAGCCGCCGGTCTCGTCGACACGCTGATGAGCCCCGGTCCGTTCACCGTTTTCGCGCCGGTGAACAAGGCCTTCGAGAAGCTTCCGAAGGGCACGGTCGAGACTCTGCTGAAGCCCGAGAACAAGACCACCCTCACCGCGGTCCTCACCTACCATGTCGTTGGCGGCAAGCTGTCGGCCGACGACCTCAAGGCCAAGGTGCAGGCGGGCGGCGGCAAGGCGACGCTGACGACCGTGCAGGGCGAGATGCTCACGGTCACGCAGGCCGGCCGTCGGCTCGAGATCGTCGACGCCAAAGGCGGCAAGTCCTCGATCACGATCCCCGACGTCAACCAGAGCAACGGCGTCATCCACGTGGTCGACACCGTGCTCCTGCCGAAGTGATCCCTGCTCCAGCATCGGACCGCGGGCTAACTCGCCAGCGGTCCGACTTCTCCTTCAGGTTTCGCCATGCCGCAGTCATACAGCGCCGCCCGTTTCGAGGCCTCCACCCGCGCAAGCGCGACGGTCGTTCACCCGCCGATCGTGCGCCTCACGCATTGGCTCAACGCAGTTGCGATGATCGTCATGATCATGAGCGGCTGGCAGATCCACAATGCCTATCCGACCCTGCCTTTCGGCTTTCCGGACGTCCTCACGATCGGCTCCGGGCTCGCCGGAGCATTGCAATGGCATTTCGCGGCAATGTGGCTGCTGGCGGCCAACGGTGCCGTCTACCTGTCTTACGGCGTGCTAACGGGGCGTTTTCGCCGCAAGCTCCTACCCATCCATCCATCCGCCGTGCTGCGCGACATTCGCCTGGCGCTCGCGGGAAAACTCGGCCACCAGGACCTGTCGACCTACAACGCCGTGCAACGGCTCCTCTACGCCGGCGTGATCGGCGCCAGCATCCTGATCGTGGTGAGCGGGATCGCGATCTGGAAGCCGGTTCAGTTGCGGCCTCTCACGACGCTGCTCGGCGATTTCGACAATGCCCGTCTCGTTCACTTCGCCGCCATGACGGCCATCGTGCTGTTCCTCGTGGTGCACGTGGTGATGGCGATGCTCGTGCCGTCGAGCCTTCGCGCGATGCTCCGCGGCCGCTGAAGGGAACACCGCCATGTTGCACGACCGCCGTTCACGCCGCCCGGACACCACCGCGATTCTCAACGCGGCGGCGCGCCGCCTCGACCATCCGACCCGCCGATTATTCCTGCGCAGCGCCCTCGGCCTCGGCACGCTGACGCTGCTCTCCGGCTGTGACGTCGTGGACGAATTGTCGGCCGAGCGCATGCTGGGCCGCATGTCGGACTTCAACGATCGCGTTCAGGCTTGGCTGTTCAACCCGAGCAGAATGGCCCGGGAGTATCCCGCAAGCGCCATTACCCGGCCGTTTCCGTTCAATTCCTTCTACACGCCGAATTCGCCGGACAAGGCGCCGATCATCGACCCGGAACGATATCGCCTCAACGTGACCGGACTGGTCGACGACGCTCGCGACTGGACGCTGGATCGGCTCTACGCGCTGCCGCGCATCACCCAGATCACGCGTCACATCTGCATCGAGGGATGGAGCGCAATCGGGAAATGGAGCGGCGTGCGCCTCTCCGATTTCCTTCAGAGTGTCGGGGCCGATCTCGCGGCCAAATACGTCACGTTTCGCTGCGACGACCAATACACGACCTCGATCGACATGCCCACCGCGCTCCACCCGCAGACAATCCTGGCCTTCTGGTTCGACGACGAGCAATTGCCGCGGCGTCACGGATTTCCCATGAAGCTGCGGGTCCCGACGAAACTCGGCTTCAAGAACCCCAAGCACATCGGCGAGATCGAGGTCGGCAACGACTACACCGGCGGCTACTGGGAGACCTACGGCTACAACTGGTTCAGCGGCCTTTAAGCGGGGACGGGACAATGGCCACTCTCCGCAAGCGCCCTTCGGCGCATCAAGTCTTCGGGCTGCTGCTCGTGCTGTTCGGTCTCACAATGGCTGCCGCCGGCGGCTATCTCGTCCTCCTGGAGGGCTCGCCCTACTATCTCGTGTTCGGTCTGCTCGTCGCCGCTTCCGGAGCTCTCGTCTGTCGCGGGCTTCGGGCCGGTGCACGGATCTATCTCGGGGCGCTCGCGGTGACGGTCGCCTGGTCCGTGCACGAGGTCGGCTTCAGCTTCTGGCTCTTGTTGCCGCGACTGGATGTGCCGATGGCAGTCGGCGCCGTTTTTCTCCTTCCCCCGATTCGGCGCCGATTGCTGGGTGTCGACGAGGGAACCGTGTGGCGTCCGACCGGATTCTCTGCAGCGCGGTTGCTCAAGGCGACCGCCGCGCTGCTGTTGTTGGCAGCCATTGTGGATTTGCCGAAACCCGCCTATTCGTTGCTGGCAAAGTCCTATTCCACTGGAAAAGCCGGCCACGAGTGGCCTCACTACGGCAACAGCCTGAAGGGACAGCGTTATGCTCCGGCGGCCCAGATCGATCGCTTCAATGTCTCCAAACTCGAGGTTGCCTGGATCTATCACACCGGAGAGCTGAACCGCGACGCGGACACGTCCGCGTTCGAAGCAACGCCGATCAAGATTCGCGACACGCTCTATCTTTGCTCGCCCCACAACGTCGTGATCGCCTTGAATGCCGAAACCGGGCACGAGCGCTGGCGATATGATCCCCAGGCACGGCTCGAGAACAACGGCTATCTGACCTGTCGCGGCGTTTCTTATCATGAAGCCGAATCGGGACATGGCGGAAGCTGTCCCCGTCGCATATTGACGGGAACCGGCGATGCCCGTCTGATCGCCCTCAATGCCGACACCGGACGGCCATGCACCGAGTTCGGCGAGGCAGGAGCGGTTGATCTCAGATCGAGTCTGGGGGACATCCAACTGGGCCGCTATGTCGTCACCTCTGCGCCCACGATCTACAAGAACATCGCTATTGTCGGCGGCCAGATCTTCGGACACTCGTCGCAGGAGCCGCCGGGCGTGGTGCGGGCATACGATGTCACGACCGGCGCATTGGTCTGGGCGTGGAACCCCGGCCATCCGGGAAACGCCGGCCCGGCCGCCGGTGGCGCGACGTCGATGTACGGCTCGCCCAATTCGTGGGCCCCGCCGAGCATCGACGAGGCGCTCGGCCTCGTTTATCTCCCGACCAGCGTTCAGAAGCCGGATGCCTGGGGCGGCAATCGCAATCCGAAAGGCGAAGAATTCAGCTCCGCGATCGTTGCGCTCGAAGCGGAAACCGGTCGCGTCCGGTGGGTCTATCAAACCGTGCACCACGACGTTTGGGATTGGGATGTCGGCGCGCAACCAACCCTCGTCGATCTCAAGCTTGGCGGCGAAACTCGTCCGGCGCTGTTGGCCGCGACCAAGCGCGGCGACATATTCGTGCTCGACCGGAGAACCGGTGAGCCAATCGTGCCGGCTCCGGAACGGCCAGTGCCGCAGGGCGCTCCTCCCGGCGACTGGCTGTCGCCCACGCAACCGTTTTCGGAGCTGTCATTTCAGCCGGAGGATTTGGCCGAGCACGACATGTGGGGTGTGACGCCATTCGATCAGCTCTGGTGCCGCATTCAATTTCGCCAGTATCGCTATCAAGGCGTCTTTACGCCGCAGACCGACGAAGGAAAAGGAATCATCGTTCATCCCGGGAACTACGGCGTCTTCAATTGGGGTGGCGTGGCGGTCGACGAGGCGCACCAGTTGCTGATTGCAACCCCGAACTCGGTTTCGTTCTATTCCCGGCTGGTGCCGGGCGATAGCGCGCTTGCAGGCGCGCCCCATCACCCTACGGCCACGAAGGCGGGATATTCTCGATCGATGCCGTTTACGGCTGTCACGAATGCCTTTCTGTCGCCGCTGGGGATTCCGTGCAATGCTCCGCCGTGGGGGCGAATCGTTGCGGTCGATCTCGTGACCAAGCGGACCATCTGGCAGCGCCCGCTTGGCACCACTCGCGATCGGTCCGCTCTTGCGCTTCCCGCTCCGCTCGGAGTGCCCAGCATCGGCGGCCCGATCATCACCGAGGGCGGTCTCGTCTTCATCGGCGCTGCGCTCGACGACTATCTGCGCGCGCTCGATATCCACACGGGGGAAGAGTTGTGGCGAGGTCGT
>DATFWC010000252.1:0-5723 GCA_035259885.1 Xanthobacteraceae bacterium | reverse complement strand
GCGGGGAGAGGTATAGGCGGCCTTCGGCCGCCGTTCTTGAAGCCAAGAACGCCGATGCGAAGCATCGGCTGTGTCGCGAAGCGATCCGGGTGAGGGGGCAAGGGCCTGTCGAGAGTCACTTGCCCCTTCACCCCAACCCTCTCCCCACAGGGGAGAGGGAGCGCGCCGAGTTCTCGGCTCTGTTGGTGCGTAAACCGACAGCTCGATTCAATATCGCGCCTCGAACGTCGTCATCTTGCTCATGTCGGGATAGAGCACGCCGACCGCGCCCTTGAGCGCCGAGCGCGGATTGTACCAGATCGCGCCCTCGCGAGTGATCTCGATCTTGGGAAGATCGCCGCGCTGCACCCCCGGATAGAAGGTGAATTTCTCCGTGCGCGGATCGAACTTGATGATCGCGCCGCCCATGGCGCCGTCGGCGATCCACATGTTGTTGTCGCGGTCGGGCCAGATGTCGTAGGGCTCGGCGAACGGCGCCGGCACCTTGTATTCGACGATCTTGCCGCTCGTCGGATCGATCTTGCCGATCTTGCCGTGACTGAACACGCCGTACCAGACCATGCCGTCATGGTCGACGCTGCCGCGGCGGATCAGGCAGTACTGATCCTCGTAAGCGGTGAGCGCCGGATATTCGGTGAACACCTCTTCCTTGGGATCGAACTTCGCCATCCGGCACTGGGTGAACTGCGAGATCCAGATGTTGCCCTGCCGGTCCTTGTCGGCGCCGTACGGATAGGAGCCCGGGGTCGGCGGCTCGTAGAGCGAGATTTTTTGCGTCTTGGCGTCGAACTTGGCGAGCCGGTTGCCGTTGATCACGGTGAGCCAGATGTTGTCGTCGGCATCGACGATCGGATCGTGCCCACGCCCGCGCAGGAAGCCACGCGAGTCGATGGGGTAGCGCTCCATCTTCCCGGTCTTCGGATCGAGGCGGCCGAACTTGAATCCCACCGTCTCGCCCCACCACACGACGCCCTTGCTGTCGACCGTGATGCCGTGCGGGATGCCGCGCTCGGGCAGCGGATAGTGCTCGAAGGTCGCGGTGCGCGGATCGAGCTTGACGATCGCGTTCGGCTGCCCGCGATCCGTCATCCACACGTTGCCGTCGTTGTCGAAATAGGGGTTCTGGCCGATCGGGCGCCCGTTCTGCCCGACCTTGGGCATGTCGTATTCGATGTACATCGCCTTGGCCAGGGCGGCCTCGTCGAGCGGCATGTCGGTGTCGATCGCCAGCGCCCGCTTCTTGCCAACGGGACCGAAATTGGCGGCAAAATAGTCAAGCAGGAGCCCACGCTCCTTGAGCGTCATCTTGCCGGGCGGGACCGAGGTATCCATGCCGTTGACGCGCTTGCTCATCATGTTGATGGCGGCGTCCCAGGCGGCGCGGTCCCATTGCCGCAGCGAAAAGAAATTCACGCCGTGACACGACATGCACACGCGCTCGGCAACGGCGCGGCCGGGGCCGGGCGGATAGACCTTGTCGTAGTCAGTGTGAAATTCCACGTCCGCATCGGTGATGGTGGCGCGGCCCGGGTAGCCCACGACCGTGGACGGACCATTGACGCCCGGCCTGGGCGTCGGATCGGCATTGCGCAACGCGACGTCGGCGGTCGTGGTAGCGCCGGCCTTGACGGTGATCTTCTGCGGGTCGGAGGCGAAGCCGCGGCGCGCCACGGTGAGCTCGTACTCGCCGGGCAGGACGTTGATCGCCTGATACTTGCCGCCGCTCGTGTACACCATGAAGGTGACCGGCTTGTCGGCGCTGCGCAGATAGACCTGCGCCGCCGTGAACGGTCTTGCCGCCGTCACGGTCCCGGCCACGGCTCCGGTTCCTGGTATCGTCGATTCAGCTGCGAAAGCCGGCGCCGCCAGCCCCAGCCACGCCAACGCGCACGATGCAATCACCCGCGCATTCCGTCGCTCCCACATGGCATTTCCTCCTCGATTGCGGTTGTTGTTGGCATTGATCAGTCCCGCACCACCACCAGCCGGTCGGTTCCCGACTCGGCCCCCCAGGCTTCGCCGGGGCGTCCCAGCATCTGGCGCACGTTCGCGTTCTTCTTGCTGCTGGGAAAACTCTCAAACGTCTCGGTCGTCGGATCGAAGCGCACGATGGCATTGGCAGCGAAATCGGTGAGCCAGACCTTGTCGCGATCGTCGACATAGACCGAATAGCAGCCGCGCGTGCTGCCGGGCAGCTGCCACGTCTTCCACGATTGCGCCGCCGGATCGTAGCGCGCCACCTCGCCGGAATTCCACAGGCTCACCCACAGCAGGCCCTTGGAATCCGACCAGATGCGGCGCGGCCCGACGCCCTTGCGCGGCGGCTCGACCAGCGTCGCGGCGCCGCTGTCGAGGTCGATCCTGGCGATGTGGTCGCCGGCGAGCGACGCGTACCAGACGTCGCCAGACGGCGTGGTCGTGATCCCGTAGGGACCGAAGCCGCGCGCCGCCTTCCACACCTCGACCTTGCCCGATGCCGGCGTGACGCGGCCGTAGTACCCGGCCTGGCCGGTGAACCAGGGCGTGCCGCGCCGGTCGAAGGTCAGCGTGTTGAGGTTGGCGTAGGGCGCCTCCTTCGGCAGCGGGAACAGTTTTACCGCGTGACTTTGCGCATCGACGCGCGCGATCGCGTTCTGCCCGCCTTCGGTAACCCAGGCGGCGCCGTCCGGCCCGACCACGACCCCGTGCGGCATGGCGTTGGGACCGAGCGGAATCTCCACATTATTTGCGGCCTTCGGATCATAGCGGCCAAGCAGGCCCTTGCGCTGGCCGGTGTACCAGACGGTGCCGTTGGCGGCCGGCGCGACATCGTGCGGGCCGGTGCCGCCGGGCAGCTGATAGTAGGCGACCTCTGCCGCGACACCTGCGTCGATCGCCACCAGGATGGCGATGCCCGCCAGCACCAGCCGCATCATGCTGTCCTCCCGCGAAACCTATTCGGTCATTCGGCGGCTTGTCGCTTGTTGTCGCTCCACCGCTCGGCGGCGGCGTCATCCTCGGCCTTGGCATCGACCCACTGCATGCCGGCGTCGCGCTCCACCTGTTTCCAGAACGGCGCGCGCGTCTTGAGATAGTCCATCAGGAATTCGGCGGCCGCGAAGGCATCGTGGCGATGCGACGCCGCCGTGACGACGAGCACGATGTTGTCGCCGGGCGCGAGCCGCCCGTAGCGATGGATCACGGTGACGCCGAGCAGCGGCCAGCGGCGCTCGGCCTCCTCGACGTGGCGCGCGATCTCGGCTTCCGCCATGCCGGGGTAGTGTTCGAGAACGAGCGCGGCGATCGGCTGGCCGTTCTCGCTGCCGCGGCAGAGGCCCGTGAAGGTGACGGCCGCGCCGACATCGTCGCGCCCGGCCGTGAGCGCCGCGACTTCGGCGGCGGCATCGAAATCCTCTCGCTGCAGGCGGACCATCATGCACTGACGCTCGCGGCATTCCGCGCCTTTCGGCAAGCTTCATCCCCCGGTCATGGGTGGGAAGAACGCGATTTCCCGGGCGCCGGCGATCGCGGCGTCGGAGCGCACATGGCTGCGGTCGATCGCCGCACGGATCACCCGGGGGTTCTCGAATGCGTGGGCATATTCCTCGCCGCGCCGCGCCAGCCAGGCGACCAGATCGCCCACGGTGGCGATCCCGGCCGGCGGCTCGATCTCTTCCTCGGCTTTGCCGATGCGCTCACGCACCCAGGCGAAATACAGGATCTTCAAGGCTACTCGTCCATCACGTGCCGCAATCCGGCACGGAAATAGTCCCACCCTGTATACAACGTCACGATCGCCGATACCCACAGCAAAGTGAGGCCGATGCTGGTCGTCACGGGGAGGATCTCATCGCCGGCCTCGCCGGCGAGCAGGAACCCGACGGCAACGAGCTGTCCGGTGGTCTTCCACTTGGCCAGCCGCGTCACCGGCACGCTGACCCGGAGCTCGGCCAGATACTCGCGCAGGCCCGAGACCAGGATCTCGCGACACAGGATGACGACGGCCGCCAGCAGCGACCAGCCGCGGATCGTGTCGACGGCGGCCAGCATCAGCAGGCTGGCCGAGACCAGGAGCTTGTCGGCGATGGGATCGAGCATCCGCCCGATGGAGGACTGCTGCCCCCAGCTGCGTGCCAGGTAGCCGTCGAGAATGTCGGTTATGGCGGCGGAGATGAATACCGCCAGTGCCACCCAGCGCGGCCACAGGCCGCCGTCGGCAATCCCCGACCAGTACATGCAGCCGACGACGACCGGCACCGCCGCGATGCGGCCGTAGGTCAGAAGATTCGGCAGCGCCAGGGGGCGCGCCGGCAGAATCGGTCGAGTCATCTCGGTCATGGCCGGACAGAACACCCGCCGTTGCCGGGCGTCAACCGCCGCCGCATGTGGCCGTGTCTGGTCAGGCAGTCAAACCTTTCATGGAAGAAATCTATACCTGTTTGTCATGGAAGAAATCATAGATGCGGCGCGCCGTCTCGGCGTTGATCCCCGGCACTTCGGCAAGGTCCGTGATCGAGGCACGCTCGATGGCCTTGAGCGTGCCGAAGTGGTGCAGCAGCGCGCGCCGGCGCGTGGGTCCGATGCCCGGGATTTCCTTGAGGCCAGCTTCGCGCAGGTCGCGCCGGCGGCGCTGGCGATGCGATCCGACGGCAAAGCGATGCGCCTCGTCGCGCAGCCGCTCGACGAAATACAGCACGGGATCGCGCGGCGGCAGCTTGAAGGATGCCCGGCCGTGCACGTGGAAGGTTTCGTTGCCGGCGTCGCGCTCCGGTCCCTTGGCGATGGCGACGAGCGGAACGTCGAGGCCGAGCGCGGCCAATGTTTCGCGCGCAGCGGTCAGCTGCCCCTGACCGCCGTCGATCAGCACCAGGTCTGGCCACAGCGCGTCATCGTCATCGCGGGCGGCGGGCGGCGGCGCGGCGGGCAGCACATCGAGCAGCGGACTTTCTGCCAATTGCTGGACGCCGACCAGCTGCGCCTCGCGGCCCGGCGCCGCCTCGGCGAGCCTCTTGAAGCGCCGCGTGAGCACCTCGCGCATCATCGCGTAGTCGTCGCCGGGCGCGAGCTGCGCGGTGCGGATGTTGAACTTGCGATACTGGTTCTTGCGAAAGCCTTCGAGCCCGGCGACCACCATGGCGCCGACCGCGTTGCTGCCCTGGATATGGCTGTTGTCGTAGATCTCGATGCGGCGCGGCGGCTGCGGCAGGCCGAACGTCTCGGCCACGGCCGCCAGCAACCGGTGCTGCGACGAGGTTTCCGCCAGCTTGCGCCCGAGCGCCTCGCGCGCATTGGCGAGCGCGTGATCGACCAACTCCTTCTTCTCGCCGCGCTGTGGCACCACGACCTCGACGCGATGGCCGCTCTTGGTGGTCAGCGCCTCGGCGAGCAGCGCGCGGTCGGGAATGTCCTCGGAAATCAGGATGGTGCCCGGACAGGGCTTGTCGTCGTAGAACTGTGCGAGGAACGAGCCGAGCACGTCGGCGGCCGCCAGAGCGCGGTCGGCCCTGGGAAAGTAGGCGCGGTTGCCCCAGTTCTGGCCGGTGCGGAAGAAGAACACCTGGATGCAGGTGAAGCCGCCCTGCTGGTAGGCGGCAAATACGTCAGCTTCGGTGACACCGCGCGGATTGATCCCCTGGTGCGCCTGGATCGCGGACAGCGCCGCGAGCCGGTCGCGGTAGGCGGCTGCGCGCTCGAAATCGAGCGCCTCGGCGGCGTTCTCCATCTCGCGCGCGAGTTCCTGGCGC